>CAZSGT010000031.1:0-10583 GCA_964606215.1 uncultured Lachnospiraceae bacterium | reverse complement strand
AACCTTGTCCCAAAATACTGCGGCAAATAGGAAACAGCCGGTCAAACGCCAAAGACACCTCCTCCGGCGTCTCTAATTTTTTAAAATTTGACATAGCAACATTCCTCCATTTTCCATATAAGCTATAAACCTCTTTTGATATCGGCATAAAACCCGTACAGTTTTAATGACCTGACTGAATCCGGCACTTCTTTACACCCCCCGGAATATATGCTAAACTTTTAAAAAACAGCCACAGCATGGAGGTTAATTATGACACAGCAAAACCAAAATTCCTACCGCTATCTGGACATCCTTGACGCCTTCCAGCTAAACCGGGGAGATGTGGTTCTGGTATCTTCAGAATTACTGAAAATCATGTGGATGTGCAGAAATCTTTCTGAAAAATTCCAGCCGGAGGCGCTGTTAGAACGGCTGCAGGATATTGTGGGAGAAGAGGGAACCATTCTGATTTCCACCTACAATTTTGACTTTAGCAACAAGGGGTTTTATGACTACAACACTTCCAAATCCACCGTGGGATTTCTGGGAAATACAGCACTGGCCAGGGCAGATTTCAAGAGAACCAGACACCCGCTCCATTCCTTTGCCGTCTGGGGCAGGGACCAGGAGCTGCTTTGCAGCATGGAGAATGTGGATTCCTACGCCGGAGATTCTCCATTTTCCTATCTTTTAGAACACCGGGCAAAGGAAATCGGGCTGGGCATCGAGTACATACAGGCATTTACGTTTATTCATTTCGTGGAAACCCAGGCGAAGGTACCCTACCGTTTCCACAAAACCTTTGAGGGCACTTATGTAATGCCGGACGGCTCTCAGGAGATTCGGCGCTACACCAGCAACGTCCGGGACAGGACCATGACCTACCGGACAAACAAAGAGGGATTGACACAGCTTTTAGAGGGCTGCGGAGCCGCGCATCATTTTGAATACGACGGCGTTCCCTGTTTTCTCATCGATTTGGCAGCAAGCTACCCCCATCTGTATGAGAATTTTACAGAGGGACACTGTAAAAGTGTTTTCGAATTTTCTAAGGACAGAGACTATATTTTCAGCGACAGGTATTCAATTTGTACAGATTAGGAGGTGGCCGCAAATGCTGTATATTTCAAATGAGGAGATAACAGAGCTTCTCCATCAGGACCTTCATGGGACAGTAGATACCATGGAAGAAATGTTTGCCACCATGGAAACCGGAGATTTCGCCCTGGGAGGTGGAGGATATTCTCACGGAATGCGGATGCATTATCCGATGGAGGGAGAAGACAACCTCTTCATTGCCATGCCGGGTTATCTGGGTGCTCCCTTTGATGTGACAGGCGTAAAATGGCACGGTCCTAACCGACGATGCGAAGGAGCGGCTACAGACTCCCATTTCTTGATGATATTAAACGATTACAAAACCGGTATTCCCAAGGCATGTATGCCCGTGGGTCTGACTACCCTTTACCGGACCGCCGCCATGAGCATACTGGCTGCCTCACACCTGGCAAACCCTGATGCTGAAACCATGGGTATAATAGGTCCGGGGAAAATCAACACTCTGGTGGCGGAAGGGCTTTTGGCAAAATTTCCCGGTATATCGAGAGTCGTTGTAAAAGGACGAGGCAGCGATTCTACAAAAAAATTTGTAAGCGCTATGGAAAGCTTAAACAGCAACATAACCATAGAAGTGGTTTCTTCTTTTGAAGATGCGGTAAGATGTGCGGATATCGTCAGTATCAACACCGGATTTGAGTTTGCAGGTATCGCCGATATGCCCATTATCCGCGACGGCTGGATAAAGCCCGGTGCGGTATTTCTGTGCAGCGCCTTTGTGAAATTTTCGGACAGGCTGATAATTGAAAAAGCAATAAATGTTTGTGATTTATACGACATGTACGCCAGCTATGAACAGGAACTTGGCGTCCCGGTTTATAAGCATTTAAGTAACCTTGGCAACCGTTATGTGGATCTAATCAGAGACGGGAAATTGAACCGGGAAACCGTCCTTGATATGAAGGAAATTGTGACTGGCAAAGTGGCTGCGAGAAAATCCAAAGAGGATATTATCCTGTTTTCCAGCGGCGGATTTGCCACACAGGATTTGGCAGTTTGCGAAAAGTTATATCGAAAAGCAATGAAGGAAGGAGTGGGGACGGAACTCCCCTATTGATAAGCGGAAATGCAGACAAATATTTTGGAATGGCTTGAGAAACGGTGCCGCCAGACACCGGACAAAATTGCTTTTGGAGACAGGGAATGCAGTCTATCATACACCCAGACTACCGCAGCATCGAAGAAACTGGCTTGTGGACTGAGAAACATCATGGAACAGACCAATTCCTCTACCTGCCCTGGAAACGCCAAGCATCATACTGGCTCTACCACCCGCCCCGGAACTGCCGGAGGTCCCGTCGGCTCCGTTGCGATTTATATGGATAAAACCGTCCATGCCCTCTGTGCCATGTTCGGCACTCTGTACGCCGGGGGATATTATTCTAATATTGATGTTCAGTATCCCCGGGAACGGGTAATGGAAATATTAAAGAGTTTAAAGCCTGCTGCAATCATTACGGATTCTTCCCATTTTCAGGAAGCGTGCAGCCATTTTTCCGAATATGCCCCTGTGCTGTGCTATGATACACTTCAGGAAAGCGGCATCAATGAAGCATGGCTGGAATATGTGCGCAGCATGCACTGTGATACCAATCCCGCATATTGTAATTTTACCAGCGGAAGCACTGGCGTCCCCAAGGGGGTTCTTGTCAGCCACCGCTCTGTCATAGATTTCATCAGCATATTTGCAGAGCAGTTTGGAATCCATGAAGAAGACGTCATTGCCTGCCAGGCTCCTCTGGATTTTGATGTATCCGTAAAAGATATTTATTCCGGCATGGCTGCCGGGGCAAGGGTTCAGCTTATTCCCAGGGAGTATTTTTCCACACCTGTGGATTTAATGGATTATCTGGACGATACAGAGGCCACTATATTGATTTGGGCGGTCAGCGCCATGTGTTTTGTTTCCACCATGCGGGGATTCCAATACAAAGTGCCTCACCGGATACGGCAAGTCATGTTCAGCGGCGAAGTGATGCCGATGAAGCAATTACAGATATGGAAAAAGTTTCTGCCAGACGCCGTATATGTGAATTTGTACGGACCAACGGAAATCACCTGCAACTGTACGTATTATATCCTGAAGGAAGAAGATTTTCAGGGAGACAGTATTCCCATCGGCAAACCTTTTAAAAATGAAAAGGTTTTTTTGCTGGATGAAAATCAGAACATGGTGGTGGATGCCGGGCAGCCGGGTGAAATCTGTGTTTCCGGCAGCTGTGTGGCAGTGGGATATCTCAACTGTCCAGACAGCACAGAATTTGCCCAGCATCCCGGCAATACCTGCTACTTCGAGAGAATCTACAAGACTGGCGACCTTGGATACTGGCGGGAAGACGGCAATCTTATGTATGCCGGAAGAAAAGATTTTCAGATTAAACATCTGGGGCACCGGATTGAGCTGGGTGAAATCGAACGGTGCTGTGAAGCCATGCCGGAAGACGGCGTGGCACGGAGCTGTTGTATCTACTATAAGCAAAAACAGCGTCTACTGTTGTTCTATGAGGGTACAGCCGGGGAGGATGCGGTTCACAGACTTCTGACGGACAGGCTTCCCCATTTTATGCTTCCTAACAGCATTGTGCGCATATCCCGGATGCCTATGAACAAAAACGGAAAAATAGACCGGGACAGGCTTTTACAAATTTTCTTGGAGAGGTGAAACATGGAACCACGCAAATTAGAAAGTGCCATATCGAAGGTACAGACTCCTGCCTTCATATATGACATCTGTGTTTTCGAGGAGCGCATTGAAACCATTAAAAAAATTCTGGGTGAAGGCATTGATTTATGTTTTTCCATAAAGGCAAACCCGTTGATGACCAAATATATAGCACCTATGGTGGACTATCTGGAAGTCTGCAGTCCGGGAGAACTTTCCCTCTGCAAAGCCTATCGGATTCCCCCCGAAAAAATTATTTTGTCTGGTGTAAACAAGACCAGAGAGGACATCCTTGATGCATATACCTACGGCGTTTCGCTGTATACAGCGGAATCTCCCCGACAGGCAGAGCTTCTCAGCCTGGTGGCGAAACAGGAACAGACAACACTGCAGGTTTTGCCGCGGTTAAGTGCAGGCACCCAGTTTGGCATGTCTGCCGCCGATTTAAAAGAAACCATACAGCATCCGGATTGGAAGCAGCATCTGAATTTCACCGGCATCCACTATTTTGCGGGCACCCAGCGTAAACATGCCAGGTTTGTGACGCAGGATTTGGAGATTCTGGAATCCCTAAAGCAGGAATTGCGCCAGGAATGCGGTGTGGATATTTCCCGTATAGAATATGGTCCTGGTTTGTCCGTGCCCTATTTTACCAACGAGAACTTTGACGATACGCTATCTTCCCTGAAGGCGGTATCGACGGCACTTCAGGAGTTTGGAAAGCAAACCATGCTCACGGTGGAGATGGGGCGCTTTCTTGCGGCGGAAGGCGGTGTCTACTGTACGAGAGTGGCGGACATCAAAAAAATTGACGATATAAACTATGCCATATTGGACGGGGGTATCCACCATCTCAACTATTACGGACAAACCATGGCAATGAAAGTACCGGTTATTACCCATATTCCCGGGACTCCCTCCAGAGACTCCGGGAAGACTGCAGACTGGTGTCTGTGTGGAAGCCTTTGCACGACGGCAGATATTCTGGTCCGCAACGTGGAACTTACCGGGCTGGAAATCGGAGATACCTTGATATTTCATTATGCAGGCGCCTATTCAAACACCGAGGGAATCTATCTGTTCCTGAGCAGGGCAATGCCTGCCGTCTATCTGTGGGATGAGACGGGGCATATGACGTTGCTCCGGGATACAAAGGAAACTTACACGTTAAATATGGAGGATGCATAGCGGGACAACCCGCACGCTTCCATCTGTTGACTATCACGCATACATATTTATGCAGAAAAGAGGAATCAGAAATGGAAAAATTACTTGAAATTTTAAAAACAATTGACGACAGTGTGGATTACAGTAAAGAGCAGGATTTGGTAGGCAGCGGTCTTTTCAGCTCTTTTGAAATCCTGCAGTGCATAACAGAGATTGAGGAGGCCTTTGATATCATTATCCCACCGCAAAAAATCATGCCGGATAACTTCCGTTCGGCGCAGAAGATGTGGGAAATGATACAGGAGTGCTCTGGAGAGTAGAAAAACAGCTATCCCCTATTGGCGTAGGAGATAGCCGTTTTTATTACAATAAGCTGGCTCGCTGGAAGCGTGGCAGCGTTTGTTTGCTACAGTGGTTGTCTATGTAGGATAACGCCGCAAAGACAACCATTAAAAGTGTTAAGACTTCATTTATAATCCTTTAAAATGTCACAGAAATCAAAGGTGGCAAAGTAATCTGCCGGCGTCTCTGCACGCCGAATCATTTCCACCGAACCGTCCTCTTTCAACAGAAGCTCCTTGGAGCGGAGACGCCCGTTGTAGTTGTACCCCATGGAAAATCCGTGGGCTCCCGTATCATGGATATAAATGTAATCTCCCATGTCAATCCTGGGAAGCATGCGGTCAATGGCGAATTTATCATTGTTCTCACAGAGAGAGCCTGTCACGTCATATTTGTAATCACAGGGAGCATCCTCTTTGCCAAGTACCGTAATGTGATGATATGCACCATACATCGCCGGGCGCATAAGGTTTGCCGCACAGGCGTCTACGCCAATGTATTCCTTGTGGATATGTTTTTCATGAACCGCCTGGGTTACCAGAGCGCCGTAGGGCCCCAGCATGAACCTTCCAAGTTCTGTAAATATAGCCACATCTGCCATGCCTGCCGGCACCATAATCTTTTCAAACTGCTCTTTTACTCCGGCGCCAATCTTCATAATGTCGTTGGCCTCTTTGTCCGGAGTGTAAGGGATTCCCACTCCACCGGAGAGATTGATAAATGCAATTTCTACGCCAGTTGCCTCTTTAAGCTCTACTGCAAGGCCAAACAAAATCCCTGCCAGCGTCGGATAATAATCGTTTGTCACAGTATTGCTCGCCAGGAAAGAATGAATGCCGAACCTCTTTGCCCCCAGCTCTTTCAGGCGCAGGAAGGCTTCTTTTATCTGTTCTTTCGTCATACCATATTTGGCGTCTCCCGGGTTGTCCATAATATCCGTACCCATCTTAAATACCCCGCCAGGATTAAAGCGGCAGCATATGGTCTCCGGAATCCCGGCATGCTCTTTCAGGAAGTCAATATGGGTAATGTCATCCAGATTGATGTATGCGCCTAACTCTTTTGCTTTTACATACTCCTCTGCCGGCGTTACATTGGAAGAAAACATAATGTCGGACCCCTTAAATCCACATGCCTCTGACATCTGAAGCTCTGTCAGTGAAGAACAGTCCACACCGCATCCCTCTTCCTGTAAAATCTTTAATATGAATGGATTTGGCGTTGCCTTCACGGCAAAATATTCACGAAAACCCTTATTCCATGAAAACGCATCTTTCATGCGGCGGGCATTCTCCCGGATGCCCTTCTCATCATATATATGAAATGGTGTATCATATGTCTTTGTAATGTCCTGTACCTGCTCTAATGTCAAAAATGGTGTCTTCATGTATAGCTCCTTTCTACGCTATGACAATGCAGATGTTCAGGGAACACCTGTTATGGCAATGTTTTTGCCCTGTAATGTCGCTTTTTGTTTTTTTCTGTCCTTCGACATCATATCAGAAATGATGTGCAAATTCAAGGGTGTCCTTTCTCAATTCACTTGCATTTTACCACTTTTTGTGGTATGAATGTTTAGGGTATACTATATTTTGAAAAATATAGTGATTTTATGAATGGAAATCACAGATATACACAAACGGAGGGGAAGATTATGTCTTCATACGACGGAAGTCAAATTGTAATTTTGGAAGGTCTCGAAGCGGTCCGGAAACGGCCTGGCATGTATATAGGAAGCACTGGTTCCAGAGGCCTGCATCACTTAATCTGGGAGATTCTGGATAACGCCATCGACGAACATCTGGCTGGATTTTGTACGGAAATTACCGTTACGCTGGAAAAAGACGGCGGCATCACCATTCAGGATAACGGACGGGGTGTCCCCACCGACCTGCATCCGGTGAAAAAGATTCCCACTGTGCGGGTAGTCTACACCATACTCCATGCAGGCGGAAAGTTTGACAGCTCTGTCTACAAAGTTTCCGGCGGTCTCCACGGCGTAGGTTCTTCCGTTGTAAATGCATTATCAAAAAAAATGATGGTGGAAATCCGAAAGGACGGTGTGATTTGCCGCGACGCCTACGAAAACGGCGGACATCCCACGGTGAAGCTGGAGAAGGGACTTCTGCCGGTTGTGGGAAAATGCGCCAAATCTGATACGGGAACAAAGGTGACCTTTTATCCCGATGATGAAATTTTTGAATCCGTGGTATTTAAACCGGAAGTCATCAAAAAGAAGCTGAAAGAAATTGCTTTTCTGAATAAAGGTCTTTTACTCCATTATATAGATAAAGCCACCGGGGAACGCCAGGATTTCATAGAGGAGTTTGGCATTAAGAGCTTTGTCAGCTATATTAACCGGGACGCTGCGGTACTTCACAATGAACCGGTTTATATTGAAGGAAACAGCGGAGACATTGAAGTTGAAGTGGCTTTTCAGTACACCAACAATTTTACAGAGCAGATTAACCCCTACTGCAACCGCATTAACGTTACAGATGGAGGAACGTTAGTCACCGGGTTTAAAATGGCGCTGACCCGCGTGATGAACCAGTATGCCAGAGAACTTGGCATACTGAAGGATAAGGACGAGAATTTTGACGGTAAGGACATCCGAAATGGTCTGGTGGCAATTATTTCCATTAAACATCCGGACCCCCAGTTTGAGGGACAGACAAAGACCAAGCTTGGCAACACCGATGCAAAAACAGCAGTGGATGACGTGTTCAGCGCCCAGGTGCAGCGGTTCTTTGATAAGAATATAGAGATTTTGAAGGTAATTCTGGAAAACTCCATGAAGTCCTTTAACGCCCGCAAAGCCGTGGACAAAGCCAGAAATGCGGTGATGAAACAGTTAAACGACGTGGATACCAACAGCAAGCTTGCCTCCTGCTCCTCGAAAAAGCCGGAGGAATGTGAAGTGTACATCGTGGAGGGTGATTCCGCAGGCGGTACGGTAAAGACTGCCAGAAACCGCCGGACGCAGGCAGTACTTCCCCTGCGTGGAAAGATTTTGAATGTGGAGAAAGCCACCCTGGAGAAAATATTAGTCAACAATGAAATCAAGTCCATGATTGCCGCTTTTGGCTGCGGTATCGGTGATGAGTTTGATATTTCCAAGCTCCGATACGATAAGATTATCATTTTGACCGATGCCGACGTGGACGGTGCCCATATCAGTACATTGCTTTTAACTTTTTTCTACCGCTTTATGCCAGAGCTTATCCATCAGGGTAAAATTTACCGGGGACTGCCTCCCCTTTACAAGGTAGATTATGAGACGGAGGGCGGTGCCCAGGGAAAACGCAGCCGGAAAAAGGAAAAGAAGTCCGAGTATATCTTTAACGATTTCGAGTTAGAGAAGTTCCGGAAGCGCTCCGGCAATAAAATCCTAAACATCCAGCGCTACAAAGGTCTTGGCGAGATGGATGCCGAACAGCTGTGGGAGACAACACTGGATCCGGAAACCCGGATTCTTGCCCAGGTCTCCATTGGAGATACAGTGGAAGCGGACGAGATTACCACCAAGCTTATGAGCGCCAATGTTCCACCCCGGCGGGAGTTTATTATGCAGGAAGCAAAGTATGCTACCCTGGATGTCTAGAAAAGAGGTAGGTTATGAACGATACAATGGAGAATCTGATACAACTGGATTTCTCAGAAGAAATGAAAAATTCTTATAGGGATTATGCCATGAGCGTAATCATTTCCCGTGCCCTGCCGGATGTGCGGGACGGTTTAAAGCCGGTGCAGAGACGTATTCTCTATGCCATGAACGAGCTGTCTTTGTCCTACGACAAGCCACACCGTAAAAGCGCCCGTATCGTAGGTGATACCATGGGTAAATACCATCCCCACGGTGACAGCTCCATCTATGACGCGCTGGTGCATATGACGGAGGACTATTCCCTGAACATCCCGTTAGTAGACGGTCACGGCAATTTTGGCTCCATCGACGGTGACGGCGCCGCCGCCATGCGATACACGGAGGCGCGTCTTTCCAGAGGCGCCATGACCATGCTGGAAAACCTGGACAAAGGGCTGGTTCCTTTTATGCCTAACTTTGACGAGAGCGAAAAGGAACCCATGGTTTTACCCGCAACACTGCCAAACCTTTTAATCAACGGCACGACGGGTATCGCTGTCGGTATGGCAACCAACATCCCACCCCACAATCCAAAGGAGGTCATTGACGGCGTCATTGCCTATCTGGACAACCCGGATATTACTTTAGAAAGACTGATGAAAAAAATTCCGGCGCCAGATTTCCCCACCGGCGGTATCATCGTCAATCAGGACGATATCTACAGCATAAATACCTCCGGAGAGGGAAAACTGAAAATCCGTGCCCGCACCGAGATTGAAAAGGGCGAAAAAGGCCGCAAAAATATTGTTATCACAGAAATTCCCTACACCGTGGCAGGGAACAAAACTAAGCTGGTGGAAAGTATCTCTACCCTCATGCGTGAAAAAGTTTTTGATGAAATTTATGATGTCCGGGACGAATCCTCCAAAGAGGGCATCCGGATTGTCATTGAAGTAAAAAAAGACCGGGATGTGAATAATCTTTTAAACGGACTGTATAAAAAAACCGCCATGGAAGATACTTATGGTGTAAACATGCTGGCTGTAAAAGATAAACAGCCAATTACCTTTACCCTGAAACAGATGCTGCACGAGTTTGTCGTGTTCCAGGAAGAACTCTACACCAAGGAATACCAGCATCTCTATGCAAAGGCAAAAGAACGCCTGGAGATTGTGGAAGGTCTCATTAAAGCAACCGATGTCATTGATTTGATTATTGAAATCCTGCGGGGAAGCAATTCTGTCCGCCAGGCGAAGGCATGTCTTACCAAAGGCGATATCACAGATATCAATTTTAAATCTGCCGCCTCAAAAAAACAGGCATTAAATCTAGATTTTACCGAAAGACAGGCAGACGCCATACTTGCTATGCCTCTGGGACGCTTAATTGGCTTGGAAATCATAAAGTTACATCAGGATTGTAGTAATTTGATTAGTAGCATTTCCGAATATCGCCGTATTTTGGATGATACCTCTAACTTACACGAGGTCATTAAATCCAGACTTACCGAATATAGGAAATTATTTGGACATCCCAGACGGACCCAACTGGACAATGCGGCCACGTTAAATTACGTTGAAACTATTAAAGAAGAAGAACTTTATATCCTGATTGACCGTTTCAGCTATATGAAATCCTTAGACAGCTCCAGCTTTAGCCGCCTGACGCCGGAAGCTGTCTCTGAGTACACCCACATCGCCAGACTTCGTAACACAGACAAGCTTTGTG
>CAZSGT010000030.1:0-10603 GCA_964606215.1 uncultured Lachnospiraceae bacterium | reverse complement strand
CCTTACGGAGTGGAAGGCGTTCCAGGATATACAGGATAAGGTGGCACAGGAGGAGACACCCTTACATATTACAGGGTGCCAGGATAGCCAGAAATGCCATTTCATGTATGGACTGGGCCAGCCATATGCCTGTAAGGTTATTGTCACGTACAACGATATTCGGGCAAGACAGATTTATGAAGACTATAAGCTTTTTGACAGAAATGTTTTGTATTATCCGGCAAAGGATGTCATTTTCTATAATGCGGACGTCCGGGGAAATGCCATTACCAGACAGAGGATGCAGGTGCTGAAAGCAATACTTTCGGGTCGGGGGGTAACGGTAGTTACTACCATAGACGGAGGTATGGATTTTGTGCTGGAGGCGGGCCGTATTGCGGCGGGCTCCATAGAGCTTGCCGCCGGTAAGGAAGCATCCCTGGAACAGATTTTGGAAAAACTGGTGGCAGCAGGATACCAGCGGCAGACCCAGGTGGGGGAGCCGGGAGAGTTTTCCCTTCGGGGCGGCATTCTGGATGTGTTCCCTCTGACGGAGGAGTGTCCGGTGCGTGTGGAGTTTTGGGGAGACGAAATTGATACGATACGGAATTTTGATGTAGAAAGCCAGCGCTCCATTGAGACGGTAGAAGCCATACGGATTCTGCCGGCAACGGAAGTCATGTTAAGTCCGGGACGGCTTGCGAGAGGATTAAAAAAGATTCGGAAAGAAAAAGAGGAAACGGTAAAACGCCTGCGGGCAGAGGGTAAGAGCGAGGCGGCGGGCAGACTGGAGCAGGTAGTTGCGGAGCTGTGCGATGCATTGTCCTACCGGGTTTCCACCGTGGGCGTGGAAAGCTATATTTCCTATTTCTATGAACAGACAGGATCATTTTTTGATTATTTTGACAGGGAGGCTTCCATCTTTTTTATGGATGAGCCCGGACGCTGTTATGAGCGGATGGAGGCAGTGGAGCTGGAATTTCGGGAAAGCATGATGAGCCGGCTGGAGCAGGGGTATATTTTGCCGGGACAGATGGAGGTAATCTACGGACAGATTGCCCTTTTTGGCATGCTGTCAAGGAAGCGGCTGGTGCTTTTCAGCGGTCTGGACGCCCCTGTACGGGGCATAGATGTCCAGGATTCCGTAAATATCCGGGTGCAAAGCATATCCAGCTACAACAATCATTTTGAAATGCTTGTGTCGGATTTAAAACAGTATGTAAAGAAAAAATACCGGGTAGTTTTCCTGTGTAATTCCACAACCAGGGCAAAGCGCTTATGTGAGGATTTTCGGGACAACGATGTGGCTGCGGTATTCCGGGACAATTTTTCCGGTGAACTACCTGGCGGTCAGGTGATTGTGGCAGGCGGGACCCTGCATCAGGGCTTTGGGTATCCCACAGGGAAGTTTGTGGTTATCACCGAGGGAGATGTATTTGCCGGGGAGAAAAAGAAGCGTAAACGCAGGAAAAAATATAGCGGGCAGGCGATTCAAAGCTTTAACGAGCTGAATGTGGGAGATTACGTTGTCCATGAAAATCATGGTATCGGCATTTACCGGGGAATTGAAAAGATTGAAGTGGATAAGGTGGCAAAGGACTATGTAAAGATTGAGTATGCCGCCGGGGGCAACCTGTATGTGCTGGCCACGGGCGTGGATGTGCTGCAAAAGTATGCAGGGTCCGATGCGAAAAAACCCAAGCTTCATAAATTAAATTCCATCGAGTGGAAAAATACCAAGAGTAAAGTTAAGGGCGCTGTCAAGGAGATTGCCAGGGAGCTGGTAGAGCTTTATGCCCAGAGGCAGCAAAAGGAAGGGCACGCCTTTGAAAAGGATACGGTCTGGCAGAAAGAGTTTGAAGAATTGTTCCCCTTTGAGGAAACCCAGGACCAGCTCATGGCCATTGACGCCACCAAGAAGGATATGGAGAGCAGTCGGATAATGGATAGGCTGATCTGTGGAGACGTGGGATATGGCAAGACAGAGATTGCCATTCGTGCGGCATTTAAGGCGGTGACGGACAATATGCAGGTGGCGGTGCTGGTGCCCACGACGATTCTGGCAAAACAGCACTATGATACATTCTGCCAGCGAATGAAAGACTTTCCGATTACCGTGCGGATGCTGTCCCGTTTTAACACCAAGACGGAGCAGAAAAAGACCATAGAGGATTTGAAGAAGGGGCAGGTAGATATTGTTATCGGCACGCACCGGCTTTTGTCTGCTGACGTGGGATTTCGCAATCTGGGGCTTTTGGTCATTGACGAGGAACAGCGGTTTGGTGTGGCGCATAAGGAGAAAATCAAGCAGATGCGGGGGGATGTGGATGTGATTGCGCTGAGCGCCACGCCAATTCCCAGAACTCTCCACATGAGCCTGGTGGGAATCCGGGATATGAGTGTGCTGGAGGAGCCACCCATGGACCGTCTGCCCATCCAGACCTTTGTCATGGAGCACAACGGCGAGATGATACGGGAGGCAGTCAACCGTGAGCTGGCCAGAGGCGGCCAGGTGTATTACGTGTACAACCGGGTCAAGGGGATTGACCGTGTCACCGCCGAAGTAAAGGAGCTGGTTCCAGATGCCAGCGTGGCATTTGCCCATGGACAGATGTCGGAGAGGGAGCTGGAAAGAATCATGATGCGGTTTATCGAGGGAGAAATCCAGGTGCTGGTGGCCACCACCATTATTGAGACCGGGTTGGATATTTCCAATGTAAATACCATGATTATTGACGACGCCGACCGGCTGGGACTTTCCCAGCTTTATCAGCTGCGGGGAAGAGTGGGAAGGGCAGACCGGACCGCCTATGCATTTTTAATGTATAAGCGGGACAAAATGTTAAAGGAGACGGCGGAGAAACGTTTGCAGGCAATTAAGGAATTTACGGAACTGGGTTCCGGTTTTAAGGTTGCCATGCGGGACTTGGAAATCCGTGGTGCAGGAAATCTTCTGGGTGCTGCCCAGAGCGGCCACATGGAGTCGGTGGGATACGATTTATACTGCAAGCTGTTAAATGAGGCGGTGTTGCGGATGAAGGGGCAGCAGCTTCCGGAGGAAGAGTTTGAGACATCGGTGGATTTGGATGTGGACGCCTTTATTCCCGCCACATATATTAAGAGTGAGCTGCAAAAACTGGATATGTACAAACGGATTTCTGCCATCGGGGACAAAGAAGAGCTGATGGATATACAGGACGAACTGATAGACCGTTTCGGGGACATACCGGCGGCGGCACAGAATTTATTGAATGTTGCGCTGATTAAGGCGATAGCACACCGTGCCTTTGTGACGCAGATTAAGCAGCTGCCGGCAGGAATCCGGATTTATATGTACCCCAAAGGAGACATTCGCACGGAGAATATTCCGGCGTTGATAGAAAAGTACGATGGTGCTTTAAAGTTTGTGCCGGACGCGGTCCCGTATTTTCTTTATCAAGATGGGAAAAAGAATGGCGCTGCCGGAGGAATCAAAGGACGAGCCGCCGGGGAAGCGTTGTTGGATGCCATGCTGGAGCTGATGGAGCATATGGAGCAAAGCCTTGGCGCCAGAGTGGAGGAGATGGACGCGAAGGTTTGAAACAGCATACCAGGTGGATTTGAAAAAAACGGTAAAATATGGTATATTGAAAGATGGCATATTGAAGAGCACAGGTATTTTTGCCTGGCATCAGGGAAATGCTTTTTACCAATGGAGGAATTTACATGAAGAAATGTCTGTTATCTGTTTTGGCACTGTTTCTGGCATTGGCGTTTGCAGGCTGTGGAGAGGGCGAGACGGTGCTGAAGAAAGTAGTGGTGGAGGAAGGCGAGCTGACCAGAAAGTCGGTGGTTATGATTATTAACGACGAGACAGTCAGCTACGAGGAGATGATGGCATATATTTATTTTTTAAAGAAACAGTATGAGCCTCAGGTCGGAAGTAAAATTTGGGGATATGAGCTGGAGGAAGGGCAGACGGTGGAGGATGTGGCAAAGGAAAGCCTCATCCGCATGGTGATGCAGATTAAGATTATTGCAGGACAGGCAAGGAAAGAGGGAATCAGCCTGGATAATGATGAGAAGGCAGAAGTAAACCAGCTTGCCACTGCATTTATGGAGACGGTATCCAGGGAAGATAAAAATAAATATTACGTAAATCAGGAGAACGTCCAGTCCATATACCAGGAGAACCAGCTTGCCACCAAGATGTTTTATCTTTCCACTGACGAGGCAGATACCGATGTGACCGATGCGGAAGCAAGGCAGGCAACGGTACAGTATATTAAGATTATTACCGAGGGAACAGACCAGAATGGAACCCACATTGCCATGGACGAGCAGACCAGGGAAAAGGCAAAGGAGCGCGCCAAATCTCTTTTGAAAGAGGCGAAGAAGTTAAAGAGCTTTGGTTCTTTTGCCAGTCAGAATTCCGATGACAGTCAGGTGGAGGTTACACTGGGACCTACAGATACCAGCTTTGAGAAACCTTTTATAGATGCGGTGTTTTCACTGAAAAAAGGAGAATTTAGCAGTGTGGTAGAGGGAGACGGGGCATATTATATTCTCTACTGTGTGACAGATAATGATGTGGAGGCGGTACAAAACCGTAAAGAAGAAATCATAGCCAGCCGCCAGAACGATGTATTTAAAGAAAAATACGACAAATGGCGGGGGGGCAGTGATATAGATATCAGTTCTTCCTTTTGGGATTCCATTTCATTTCAGTAGGGAAAGGCGGTGGAGACATGGCGGGGGTAAAACGTTATAAAAAAGGGGATGCCGTTTCGTATGCGCTGGGAATCACACTGACCATGGAGCTTTTAAAACAGAAACCCCAGTATGTGGAAAGAGTGTATGTGCATTCTGCCATGAAGCCCGGGGAGACCCTGGACGCGATGCAGGCGTTGTGCGACGCCGCCAGGGTGGAGATGGTCTGGTCGGACAAACCGTTTCACACTCTTTCACAGAAGGAGAACTGTTTTGTTATCGGGATGTTCCGAAAATTTCCGGAGACACTTTCACAGGCGAAAGACGCATCGCATATCGTTCTGGTGAATCCTTCCAATGCGGGCAATCTTGGGACGATTATCCGAAGCGCTCTTGGATTTGGCATAAACCATCTTGCCATAATCCGTCCGGCAGTAGATATATTTGACCCGAAAACAGTGCGTGCCTCCATGGGCGCATTATTTTATACAGACTATGGGTATTTTGATACCTTTGAGGAGTACCAGGAACAATATGGGGACAGGGAAATGTATCCTTTTATGCTGGATGCAAAGCTGACCATTCATGAGATGGATGTAAAGGGGAAATGTGCGTTGATTTTTGGCAATGAGGCTACCGGATTGCCGGAGAGCTTCCATGATGTGGGAGACAGTGTAATCATTCCCCATACAGATAAAATTGACAGCCTGAATCTGCCTATTGCGGCAAGTATTGCAATGTTTCAGGCGACGCGTAACATATTTGACAGGAAAGGATGAGAAGAATGACAAAGATTGATATTATTTCCGGTTTTTTAGGAGCAGGTAAGACGACGCTGATTAAGAAACTGATTCAGGATGTGTTCCAGGGGGAAAAGCTGGTACTTATTGAGAATGAGTTCGGTGAGATTGGAATTGACGGTGGATTCATGAAGGAAGCCGGGATTGAGATTACGGAGATGAACTCCGGGTGTATCTGCTGTTCCCTGGTAGGAGATTTTGGAGAGGCATTAAAGGAAGTGCTGGATAAATATACACCGGACCGTGTTATCATTGAGCCGTCGGGCGTGGGGAAACTCTCTGACGTAGTGAAAGCGGTGGAGAACATCCAGGGCATGGATTTGCATATCAACAGCACCGCCACGGTTGTGGATGTGAAGAAATGCAAGATGTATATGAAAAACTATGGAGAGTTTTATAACAACCAGATTGAAAGTGCAGGGACAATCATTTTAAGCCGCACGCAGGATGTGGATGAAACAAAGTTGCAGGCGTGTCTCGATATGATTCACCAGCACAATACAGAGGCAACGGTTATCACCACGCCGTGGGATGACATTGACGGTACGAAAGTGTTAGAGGCCATGGAGAGAGTCAACCGCCTGGAGCAGGAGCTGTTGGAGGAGCACCAGCATGCACACCACCATGACGGGGAGTGCTGCCATGACCACGAGCATCACCATCATCATGACGGAGAGTGCTGCCATGACCACGAGCACCATCATCACGATGGAGAGTGCTGTCACGACCACGAGCACCATCATCATGACGGGGAGTGCTGTCACGACCATGAGCACCACCACGATGGAGAGTGCTGCCATGACCACGAGCACCATCATGACGGGGAGTGCTGTCATGGACATCATCACCACCATGCGGATGAAGTATTTACCAGTTGGGGAGTGGAGACGGCGCACCGCTTTGATGAAGGGGAGTTGAAAAAGGCAGTGGAGGCACTGGCGCAGGATGAAACATATGGACAGATTCTTCGTGCCAAGGGCATTGTGGCAAGTACGGAAGATGGCGTGTGGCTGCATTTTGATATGGTGCCGGAAGAGGTTCAGATTCGCCACGGAGGAGCAGACTATACCGGAAAGCTTTGTGTGATTGGCGCCAACCTGGAAGAGGATAAAATTAAAGAATTGTTTGGAGTAAACCTATGAATGAAATGATGATTTTTACCATGTTAGGACTTCTGGAGAGTGGAAAAACTACGTTGATAAAAGAGGTCTTGCAGGAGGAGATTGCCCAGATGGGAGGCAAGACGCTGATTCTTGTCTGCGAAGAGGGCGAAGAAGAGTTCGACAAGGAAGAACTGGCACAGGCAGGGGCTGTGGCAGAATATATAGAAGATGAGGAAAGCTTTGAAATTGGCGTGGTGAAGAAATTTATGAAGAAGCACCGCCCGGACCAGATTGTCATCGAGTACAATGGAATGTGGAAAGTGGAGCGCATATACGATTTGTATGAGGGAATAGAAGAACTGCTTTTTGACAGACAGGTGATGATGCAGGTTATTGATGTAGTGGACGACACTACGTTTTCCGTCTTTGTAAAGAATATGGGCCCGATTATGGTGGAACAGTTTAAGGCGGCGGATTTGATTATTGTCAACCGCTGTACAGTGGAAAAAACCAATAAACTAGCGGTCAGGGGTACGATTAAAGCGGTCAATCCCAGAGCACAGATTGCATACGAATCCAAGGATGAGGCGTTTTACCAGATGCCGGAACAGCTTCCCTACGATATCAATGCAGATGTGATTGAGATTGGGGATGAAGATTTTGGATTGTGGCATATAGATATGATTGACCATCAGGAAAGCTACCAGGGCAAGACGGTAAAAGTAAAGGGACTGATTCGTAAGTCTCCGAAGCTTTCTGCCCAGCAGGCGGTATTTGGCCGCCATGCCATGACCTGTTGTGCGGATGATGTGCAGTTTATGGGATTTTTGTGTTATACCGATGATTTTTCCAGGATTGCAGATAATTCCTATGTGACCATAACGGCACGTATTGAGTTTAAGTACATGAAGGAATATGGGGATGTAGGTCCGGTCTTTTTTGCAGATGAGGTAGTACCGGCAGAGAAGCCTGCGGATGAAATGGTATATTTCAATTAATCGCATGGGATGCGCACAGAATATCAACAGGTTAAATAATGTTTTGCAGGAATGCAAATCCTTATTAAACAAACGCTGTCACGCTTCCGCGAGCCAGTTTATTGTAACAAAAAAGAGTTTCGCTTGCGAAACTCTTTTTTACTCTATAGGATAGTTCGTCCTAAATTTGTTCTGGAATAGGAAACGGGGCATACCCTTACTATAAAATCGCCTGTATTTCTACACCCTTTGTTTTCTTTAAATCATAGGTATTGCCATCCTCGCCAAGTACTACGGGCTTAGATGGGATATCCCGGTTGACAAGAATAATCTTGCCTTTTATGCCGTTGCTCATCAGTACATCTACATTTGCATATGCCTGCGCAATCCGTTGTAAAAACATATAGAGAATGCTGGGGTCATAATAATGTCGCTCCTTTTCAAATGCAGCCATAACCGTAAAGGGGCACAGACCGTCGCGGTAAACCCGGTTTGCAGTCATGGCGTCGTATACGTCAGCGATGGCAACAATCTTGGAAAAGGTGTCCATTTTGTCCCCTTTGAGACCTGCTGGATAGCCGCTTCCGTCAATTCGTTCGTGGTGCTGAATGGTAACCAGCGCCACCCGGGGGTCCAGGTGTTTGGTTTTCACAATTTCATGGCCAAATTTTGGATGGAAATGGATTAGGTTAAACTCCTCCTCAGTGAGCTTGCCAGGCTTGGAGAGAATCTCCGCGGGAATATGCAGTTTCCCAATATCGTGAAGAAGGCCGGCGAGGGTCAGGACATCTAACTCTTCCTTTGGCAGACCCATCCACTCTCCGATGACATGGGAAATCAAAGCCACATTCATGGAATGTACATATGTCAAATCGTTAGAACCCCGCATGCACTGCAGCATATTTAGCAAATGAAAAGGGGTACGGCTCTGGGCGATAATGGCGTTAACCTCTGCTAACAGATTCGGTACGTCTACCTTGGAATTTTTATTTACTACATCGTTCAGGGAATCAATCAAATCTTCTACGGAACCGTTAAAGGCATCCTGAAAATAGGTAAATTCTACGGAATTCTGAATGCGGTCAAAATAGGTCTGTTCATTTCCGGCAGGTGAAGACGATTTATCCTGTGCCGGTGTTTCTGCGGTAGATTCATTTTGAACTGGTTTCTCCTGGGTGGCCGGTTTTTGTGTAGGAGCGGTGGAATTTCCGGAATCTTCCTCGTCTGGCACTTGGATTTTTACTGCAAAAACCGAATTGCTTTTCAGCCTTGCGATATCTTTCGTGGTCAGGCTGGTACCTGCTGGAACAATCAGCTGTTCGTCCGATGAAAGGACATCCTCAGCCACCACCATATCTGGTTTTACTGCATTGACTAACACACGTTTTTTCTTCAAAGTAACTCCTCCTCTTTAAAAAGCTGCACCAATACAAAATATCAGTAAGTAAGATATGGTTAAATGATTCGCGTTATATCGTCCTTATTGATAATGTTGATATTTGGCAAGGTGCGCATGTAACCATAATTTTTTGCTTTTCTTTTCAGTGCTGCCCGCTCTTTTTTGTGGGCAGCGTCTTCCGTTTCGTAGACCGCTTCCTCCTCCTTGGTAAGCATGCGGCAATATTGATATACTACGTAGGTCAATTTATCATTATATTCCTCATAGAACCATTTGTTCATCAAAGCGTGAAAAAATTTTGCCCGGACTGCAAAAATCGTATTTGCGGGATTAATACTCTGTATTAATTCATCAAATTCTTCCTTGGAATCAATACGTTTCGGCTGCACGCACAGATTCCATTCTTTGTCGGAATTTGTGGAATAGTCTTCTACAATCAGGTTTCCTTTCTGTCCCTCAAAAATATAATCCACCAGCTGCTCCGTGGCATTTATACAGTCGTGGGACAGGAATTTCTGCCGGTAATCTTTGGCGTCATCGTAACGATAAGTGAGAATCTCTCCGGTACGGATGGATTCACACATATCCTCCAGCTCATATATTTTCTTAAATGGAAGTGTGGTGATGTCCAGATACATACCGCGGTCTTCCATATATACGTCATAGTCGTACATAAACAGCACCAGAGGCTTGCCAGTGATGGAATAGTCAAAGAAGATGCTGGAATAATCCGTAATCAATGCATCTGCCCCGTTGACAAACTCGTAGTTTGGAACGTCTGCAGGGAATGGGAAGACATGCTTGTATACATCATAATCCACCGCAGTTCCTACATTTGGATGAAGATTTACATAGAGCAGATGGTCATCATCCAGGGCGTTATCAAAGGCTTCCAGTATCGTCTCAATATCTGAAATTTTCATATTGCCATAGCTGTTTACGCCTCTCCAGGTAGGCATATACACGTAAACAGTTTTATCTTTAAGCCCCAGCTGCTCTTTCATTGCAGCGGCGGCATCTCCATCACTGAATATGGCATTTCGGGGATAGCCTGCCACAATGGTCTCATTGGTGTAAAGCCTGGTCAGGTTGTAGTCTTCCATGGTACAATCTTTGGTGTACGTATTTGGAAAAAGCAGATGGCTGCTTTGCAGGAAATTGTGCTGGATATTAAACATGGACTCAATACCCTTGCACATATTTTTTCCCAGCGTTTTCAACGGCGTGCCGTGCCATGTATTCAGATACACCTGTCCTTCCTGGCGGATAAAACATACCGGGAACGAAACATTGTTAATCAGATATTCGGCAGTTGCCAGTAATCTGTAATATTTTTTGGAAGTAATTTCAACCAGCGTTACATCATAATTATTTTTCTGGATAAACTCTTTATTTTTCTGCCAGTTTTTTTTGTCGGAAACAACATAAATATCGTAACCGCCCCGTTTCAATAAATCTTTCATAATATAGTAGGGTGAACAGGAAATATTCCTGCCGTGGAAAGATTCTATCAAAACTGTATTTTTCTTTATTTCTGAGTCCCGGATAAGTTTTGCGTAATACTGTTTCCGGATTTGCTGTGGATGCCGGTTGTTATAATCCCAGTCCTGGTAATCCAAAATCCAGTCCAGGGGCATCATGGACACCATCCACCAG
>CAZSGT010000029.1:0-11028 GCA_964606215.1 uncultured Lachnospiraceae bacterium | reverse complement strand
ACAGAGGAGAGCGATTTGGTTTGCGGTCTTACCATGGGTGCTGACGACTATGTCGCAAAGCCCTTTCACAGCGTGGAGCTGGTGGCCAGGCTAAAAGCCCGGCTTCGCAGATATTGCAGTCTGGGAAACCGCACCGCTTCAGGCAGGGAGGAGACGGAGGGAATCCGCAATGGGGGACTGTTTCTGGATGTGGAGAAAAAGGAGATTGTGGTGGACGGGGAGACAAAATCCCTGACAGCTACGGAGTATAAGATTTTACATCTCTTAATGTCCAATCTGGGCAGGGTATTTTCGGCGGAGGAGATTTATGAGCGGGTGTGGGAGGAGGATGGATATGGCAGTGAGAATACGGTTATGGTACATATCCGGAGAATACGCGCAAAGATAGAGATTGATTCCAAAAATCCAGAGTACCTGAAAGTGGTTTGGGGAATTGGATATAAAATGGAGAAAAAGTAGCACGGCAGGCAGTCTGGAATGTGGTGGACTGTGCGAAAGGAGGTCTGCGGCATGAATACAAATGCGCAGAATTATGTGAGAGGATATATGAAACGGGCAGGGAAAGAGCGGATTTTGCTGTATCTGTTTCTTGTGCTCTGTACGGCAGGGTATGTGGCGCTGGATGCATTTGCAAGGATTAAATATATTGAGGTTCTTGATGAAAGTGTAAGTTCATTTTTTATACAGTGCGGCATGTATGTTTGTGGAGGCGGTATGCTGGGGCTGTTTATCCTGTTGCTGTTAGAGGGGGAGCGCCTTGTGGTGGCAAAAGAAAAATTTTACAGGATACCGGTGGATTTATTGGGTGTGGCATGGTGTATATTGTTTGGGATTATGATGAATATGGCACGTAATATGATATTTGCGGCTTTCAGTTACTTCTTCTATTCCGGAAGCAGACATGTTTCCTTTTACTATGAGGTATTCATAACTCTGGTGACTGCAGTCATGACATTGCCTTTTATTCTGGTGCTGGCAAATCTGCTGATGATATTTTTGCTGCAGCTGAAGGAAGGCTGTTTGAAGGAGCATCTGTGGCTCAGAAAACCTTATGCCAAATTGAGAGCATGGCTGGCTGCAAAGAGAAAAACGCATATTCGGAGAAAGCAAATCCAGAACGGTTATGAATGCCTGAAAAGAAACTGGCGGACGGAGCGTACTTTTTGGTTGTTTGAGATTGGAATTATCATCGCACTTTTTATTCTTTCCTGTTTTTGGATGGCAGAGTATGGCGAAGATGGGATTATGCTCATGGGAGTTACTATCGTGTGCGGTATACATGCGGTGCTGGCAAACAGGCATTTTGGCCACGGCAGGCAGATGGCGGATATTTTCCAGATGATTGAAGACCTTGGCTGCGGCGGGGAAAAGATGGTGTGCCCTGTAAGGGAAAATTCCGTATATTATCCCATTGCCAGACAGCTTTGCAATATACAGGAGAAAGTAGAAGAAAGCGCTTCAGCGCAGGTAAAAAGCGAGCGCATGAAGGTGGATTTGATTACCAATGTTTCCCATGATTTAAAGACACCTCTGACATCGGTCATCAGCTATGTGGATTTGCTTTCCAAGGAGGATTTACCGCCGGAGGCGGCAGATTATGTTGCAATTCTGAAGAAAAAATCAGCCAGGCTGGAATCCATGATACACAATGTTTTTGAAATCGCAAAGGCAACCAGCGGAAACGCCACTTTAGAACTTACCACATTGCACATGAATAAGCTGCTGGAGCAGACGCTGGCGGATATGCAGGATATGGTTGAGGACAGCGGATTTGTCCTGCGCATCCAGAAGGCGAAAGAGGATACTGCCTTTATCGGGGACAGCGGCAAGATGTACCGTGTCTGCCAGAATATCATTGAAAACGCTTTGAAATACTCGCTGTCCGGCAGCCGGATTTTTATCCGGACCTGGTGTGATGACGATGAGGTGGTTTTGCAGATTGTCAATACCTCTGCCTATGAGATGCATTTTGACGAGGAGTCGATTATGGAGCGTTTTACCAGGGGAGATGATTCCAGAAGCACGGAGGGCAACGGTCTGGGTCTCAGCATTGCCAAAAGCTTTACGGAGGCATGTGGAGGAACCTTTACAATATTTGTGGAGGGAGACCAGTTTAAGGCCCTTGTAAAATTTCCCAGAAATAAAAAAAGTGTCCCTGATGAAAGTGCCCGGACTCTATAGGACTTGAAAGAAAGAAGGATGAGATAGCCGCAAAGCGTGTTTCTCATCCTTCTGTAAGTTCTTTGAAAATCTTATAAATTTCAGGATACTCCCTTTTTAAGCGGACCGGACGAAAATCCGAGTTCAGAATACAATGACTGGAGGTGCCGGTAGTAACCAGCTCTCCATTTTTTTGATCGTATATTTCGTAGGAAAAATCAAATTTCAGTCCGGTAAAATTGGTGAGTTTCAGCCGGATTTCTACCGTATCACCATAGCGGACAGTTTTTATATACTGGCAGGATACGTCCAGCACCGGAATCATAAAACCGCCCTGCTCCATTTCCGAGTAAAAGATGCCCAGTTGTTCCAGGGCGTCCAGCCTTGCCTCTTCAAACCAGCGGATATAATTGGAATGATGTACGATTGTCATCTGGTCTGTCTCATAATAATTTACTTTACGGATATAGGGTCTTAACGTTGTGGACATAATGAAACCTCTCTTCTTTTTGCTGTATTCTTTGGGAGGGCAGGTTGTCTGGAATACCTTCCCGCACCGCAATCTAATTATAAGAGAAATTTCATTCGAGGTCAAATATGGCTGGTGCAGCGAACAGGAAGATGTGCCGTATGCACTGTATTAGTCCCATGCGCTGTAGAGTTTTCGTAATTTTGAGAGAGCTTTTTTTTCAATTCTTGACACGTAAGACCTGGAAATGTGAAATTTGGCGGCGATTTCACGCTGTGTCAGGGGCTTTTTATCATGGAGGCCATAACGCAGGCTGATGATTTCCCTCTCCCTTGCCGTCAGGCTCTGGCTGATGAACGCATCCAGCTTACCAGTTTGTTCTTCTAACGTAAGCTTTTCTACAACGTCTTCATCTGTATATTCAATAATGTCAATGAGGCTGATTTCATTTCCTTCTTTGTCAGAACCGATGGTATCATAGAGATAAACGTCCCGTGCTGTTTTTTTGTTGCTGCGCATCATCATCAGCAGCTCATTATCAATACAGCGGGATGCATAGGTGGCGAGACGGATTCCTTTGGAAGTGTCAAAGGAGTCCACGGCTTTAATCAAGCCGATGGTCCCGATGGAAATCAGGTCCTCCATATCATAGCCACTACTATTGTACTTTTTGACAATATAGGCTACCAGCCGGAGATTGTGCTGGATTAATAAATCTCTTGCCTCCTTGCTCCCTGCCCGGCACCGGGTCAGGTATTCTTGTTCTTCTTTGGCGCTTAACGGTTTTGGAAAAGATTTCAATACCCAGCACCTCATATTCTGCATATTACCCCGGCGGTAAAATCGGAGTAATACATTCTATTTGTGATAGTCTATGCAGGGTGGACAGTAATCGTGCTTTTCCAAGTAGAGAAAGTTTTATGCCTGTCTGCGGCACTTGTATACGGAGATAATTTTTGTTATACTTGTACGATAGGAAAGCGGTCCATATGGTGGGTTTTCCGGTATGCAGTTTCATGAGAGAAAGGAAGGATATACATGAAAAAGATAGGTTTTATTGGATGCGGAAACATGGCGGGAGCCATTATTGGCGGTTTGATTGGCAATCATCTGTTTGCGCCAGAGGAGATTATCGGCTCCGATGCGATAACTACAGTTGTAGAAAATATTTCCATGAAGTATGGAATCAGCATTGCTTCAAATAACACAGAGGTGGTGGAAACGTGTGAAGTTCTGGTTCTTTCCGTGAAACCGCAGTTTTATGAGACCGTAATTACAGAGATTAAGGACGTGGTACGTCCGGAACAGATTATTATAACCATTGCACCGGGAAAGACCCTGCAGTGGCTGCAGGATACCTTTGGCAGAGAGTGCAAGATTGTCCGATGCATGCCAAACACTCCCGCCCTGGTAGGCGCAGGGATTACAGGCGCGTGTGCATCTGCGCAGGTGACCGAGGAAGAGGCTGGTTATGTGAAACAGATTCTCAGCAGTTTTGGAAAAGTGGAGTTTGTAAAAGAGGGACTGATGGATGTGGTAACTGCCGTCAGCGGCAGTTCACCGGCATATGTATTTATGTTTATAGAGGCCATGGCGGATGCTGCGGTGGCAGACGGCATGCCCAGGGCGCAGGCATATACCTTTGCGGCACAGGCAGTCCTTGGCAGTGCAAAGATGGTGCTGGAGACAGGAACCCATCCGGCAGAGCTAAAGGATATGGTATGTTCTCCCGGGGGGACAACCATCGAGGCAGTCAGCGTTTTGGAAAAAAATGGATTCCGAAGCGCTGTTATAGAAGGTGTGCGCGCATGCACGAAGAAATCGAAAGGAATATAAGAGTGAAAAATAAATTTTTCACTCTCCAAGTTTGTGCAGCGAGCAGCACAAACATTGGTACATTAGCTGCTCGCAAAGGAGGCTCGCAGCATGAGTACAAACGTGAAACCAATCAGTGAGAGAAAACGAATTGTAGTAAAGGTGGGAACGTCTACATTGACGCATAAAACGGGACGTTTAAATATCCGGAGGGTGGAACAGCTGGTCAAGACTCTTGCGGACCTGCAAAATGCAGGACATGAGATTATTCTGGTGTCCAGCGGCGCCGTAGGCCTTGGCATGGGCAAACTGGGACTGACAAAGAAGCCTTCAGATACATCCGGCAAACAGGCGTGTGCCGCTGTGGGGCAGTGTGAGCTGATGTACATGTACGATAAGCTGTTTTCCGAGTACAGCCTTATTGTGGCACAGATGCTTCTGACAAAGTATATATTATTGGAGGACCGCCGTATCAATGTGGAAAATGCCCTGGAACGGCTTATTGCCCAGGGGGTGATTCCGATTATTAATGAAAATGATACGGTTGCCATTGATGAGTTGGAGCTGGAGGTAGGAGAAAACGATTCCCTTGCGGCTATTGTCGCCACGATTGCGGGGGCAGATTTGTTTATTATTATGTCGGATATTGAAGGCTTTTACGACAAGGATCCGCATAAATATGAGGATGCCACGAAGATTGACCGCGTGGAGACTATTACCGACGAGATTCGTTCCCTGGCAGGAGATGCTGGCACAAAGCTGGGTTCCGGTGGAATGAAAACAAAGATTGCGGCGGTGGAGATTGCATCGGAAGCCGGGATTGATACGGTGCTTATGAGCGGCAAACATCCCAGAAGGCTGTATGATTTGTTTGAAAATAAGCCGATTGGAACGGTATTTTATGCGTAAGAAATTGTGGAAGAATCCACGATTTAGTGCAGCAAACGACGATGTGTCAGGAAATAACAGATTAAATAATGACAAGTAAAATACGCATACGGGTGTATGCAGAAAAGAGGATGGAAATATGGCATATATTGACGAGTTAGGCAGGCGTGCCAAGGCAGCAAAGCGGACATTGGCGCCGGCGTCTGCCACAGAGAAGAACCGGGTGCTGGAAGAGATTGCCAAAGCACTGACGGATAATGAAGCGAAGATTTTAGAGGAAAACGAAAAAGATATTGTCAGGGCGAAGGAAAACGGAATTTCGGATATTATGGTGGACAGACTGCGCCTGACGCCGGCACGGATTCAGAGCATGAGTAATGCCTGCCGGAATCTGGTGAAGATGGAGGACCCTGTGGGGGTGGTAGATACAGGATGGGTGCGGCCTAACGGACTGCGAATTACCAGGAATCGGGTTCCTATGGGGGTTATCGGTATTATTTTTGAGTCCCGTCCAAATGTGACGGTGGACGCCGCTGCACTTTGTATCAAGAGCGGCAATGTCAGCATTCTCCGGGGAGGAAAAGAGGCGATTTGCTCCAATACCTGTCTGGCGCATCTGATGCAGGATGCTGCAAAACGGGTGGGTATGGATGAAAATATTGTGCAGCTGGTAGAGGATACTTCCAGAGAGATTGCAACCCAGATGATGCAGGCAAACGGTTACATTGATTTACTGATTCCAAGAGGAGGCGCCGGTCTGATTCAGGCGGTAGTGAAAAATGCAACCGTGCCGGTGATTGAAACGGGGACCGGCAACTGTCATGTATATGTGGACCAGGGGGCGGATCTTACCATGGCTCTTAATATTGTGGACAACGGCAAGACCCAGCGGCCCAGTGTGTGCAATGCGGTGGAGAGCTGTCTGGTGGCGCAGTCGGAGGCAGAAGCCTTCCTGCCCATGTTAAAGGAACGTCTGGATTTGCATCAGGTAGAAATCCGGGGATGTGAAAAGACAAAAGCCATTCTCGGGGACTGTGTCATACCTGCCACACAGGATGATTATGCTACAGAGTTTTTGGATTATATTATCTCCGTAAAGGTGGTGGCAGATGTGGGCGAAGCCATTGACCACATTATGACTTACACCACCGGGCATTCTGAGTGTATTGTCACGGAGAATATCCGTCATGCAGAGGAGTTCAAGAAACAGATTGACGCCGCCGCAGTATATGTAAACTGCTCTACCCGGTTTACAGACGGTGAGGAGTTTGGGCTGGGTGCAGAAATTGGAATTTCTACCCAGAAGCTGCATGCCAGAGGACCTATGGGGCTTCGGGAGCTTACTACCACGAAGTATATTATTGAGGGCGAAGGGCAGATTCGTCCCTGAGATAAATTTGTGAGGGCATGATAAGAATCAGAAATGAGGTATAGTATGAAAAAAAAATTGCTGATTGCAGTGGGAATGGTTCTGGCGTTGTGTCTGGTGGCGGGAGTGGCATTTTTTCTGGGCAGACACAGTGGAGTTAATGAACCGGAAACCCTGGCAGACGGTACGGCAGAGCGGGTGGAGTACAAGGACACAGATGGTGGACAGGGGACGGACGGTGCTGTGGTGGAAAGCACCCCGGAAGCTGTGGGAGAGTCTGCAGATGCAGAGGGCCAGCCGTCGGAAGGCGTCCGTATCAGTTACGCATGTACCAGTGCATGGGAGCAGGACGGGATGATTTTCAGCCAGTTTGATGTGATCTTGTCCAACGATACCGACAAGGAGATTCAGAAGTGGAGCACCAGTCTTACGGTGCCGGAGGGAAGCAAGTTCAATCAGGGCTGGAATGCAGAGTATACCCTGAAGGGCACCTCCCTTCAGGCAGTGCCCATGGATTACAATCAGGCAATCGGGGCAGGACAGACGGTAAGCTATGGATTTATCCTGCAGACAAAGAAAGAGTTTACGCCGGAACAGACAGTGGTGGTGGCAGATGGTGCCCAGTATAACGTGGGACCGGCGGGAAATACAAAGACAGCGGATGCCGGCGGAAAAGATACAGCGGAGAGCAAGACGCAGACTTCGGCAGGTGACGCTGCAAAAACAGACGGTAAAGACAAGAAACAGACAGGAACAGCAAAGACATCTGTGGGAGAGGCGGATCCGGTAAAGAGCCATGGAAGACTGTCGGTAAAGGGAACACAGCTGGTGGACTCCAAGGGAAGTCCATTTGTGCTCCGGGGGGTGAGCACCCACGGTATTGCCTGGTTTCCGGAATATGTCAGCAGAGAGAGCTTTGCTTCCATAAAGAGTTTATTTGGGATTAACGCAGTCAGACTTGCGATGTACAGCGACCCGGGGGCGGGATACACGAAGGAGATGCATAAAAAAGTGAAACAGGGTGTGGAGTATGCCACAAAAGAGGGGCTGTATGTGATTATTGACTGGCACATTCTCGGGGATGGCAATCCGAACCAGTACAAAAAAGAGGCGAAGAAATTTTTTAAGGAAATGGCGAAGGCATACAAGGGAAATAAAAATGTGATTTATGAAATCTGCAACGAGCCCAACGGGGATGTGACATGGGAGAGGGATGTTAAACCCTACGCCAAAGAGGTGGTGAAAACCATACGAAAGATTGATAAGAAGGCAGTCATCATTGTGGGAACACCCACCTGGTCCCAGGATGTGGACGTGGTGGCGGATTCTCCCTTGAAGGGGCAGAAAAATATTATGTATGCGCTGCATTTTTATGCCGCTACCCACAAGGATGATTTGCGGAAGAGGGCGCAGACTGCCCTGGATAAAGGACTTCCGCTGTTTGTCAGTGAGTTTAGCATCTGTGAGGCCTCTGGCGCCGGCAATCTGGATAAGGATTCTGCCGCGGCGTGGATGACATTTTGTAATGACAACGGAATCAGCATGATGAGCTGGAGTCTATGCAACAAGGATGAGGCGGCTTCTCTCTTAAAGAGCAGCTGCAAGAAGACCAGCGATTACACGGAAGAGGATTTGTCAGACACTGGAAAATGGTGGCTGGAACAGTTTCAAAAATAAGGGAAAGTAATTAGCTGTTGGCAAAGGAGGCGCACAGCATGGGTGAAGATATGGGATTAAATGCTACTCCCGGCGGGGAGCGGATTTATATAGCAATACTGGGCAGGATGAATGCGGGAAAGTCCAGTCTCATAAACGCCATAACCGGGCAGGAGCTTGCCATTGTTTCGGATGTGGAGGGAACAACCACAGACCCGGTGTATAAGGCGATGGAAATCCTGCCGCTGGGTCCGGTGATGTGTATAGATACACCGGGGTTAGACGATACCGGAAAGCTGGGGCAGCAGCGGACAGAAAAGACTATGCAGGTCATCCGCAAAAGCCATATGGCGCTGGTGGTCATGGACGCCAGTGTGGTGGAACAGGAATGCCGTTCCGGCAGGGAAGATGCCCTTGCATTTGAAAAACGGATTGTAAGAAGCCTACAGGAAAATCAGACGCCTTATGTGCTGGTATGCAATAAGACAGACCTTCTTGCCGATGGGGGAAATGTGAAGGAACAGCTTTCCCGCCTGTGGGGTGAAAAAGATTCTACAATTGTAGTAGAAACTAGCGCAGAGACCGGAGAAGGCATAGAGGCATTGAAGGATGCCATGGTTTCCCTGGCGCCGGATGCGGGACAAAAATCCTTTATTATCGGGGATAAACTGGATGCGGAGGATGTGGCGGTGCTGGTGACGCCCATTGACTCCGCAGCGCCAAAAGGAAGGCTGATTTTACCCCAGCAGCAGACCATACGGGATATTCTGGATGCGGGAGCTGTCTGCATGGTTACAAGGGAAACGGAGCTTTCCATGACATTGAAGGCGCTGGCCAAACCACCGAAGGTGGTCATTACGGATTCCCAGGTGTTTGAAAGAGTGTCAAAGGACACGCCGGAAGATATTTATCTCACATCCTTTTCTATTTTGTTTGCCAGACATAAAGGAAATCTGCGTCTGCTGGTAGAGGGGGTAAAGAAGTTAGACGCTTTAAAAGACGGAGACAGGGTTTTGATTGCAGAGGGATGTACCCACAGGCGGCAGTGTGAGGATATCGGGACGGTGAAAATCCCCCGGTGGATTCGGGAATACACAGGAAAAGATATAAAAATTGAGACCTGTTCGGGCACAGAGTTTCCTCAGGATGTTGGAGGATATGCCATGGTAGTCCACTGTGGCGGCTGTATGCTGAATCCAAAAGAGATGGGCTTCCGGATGGAGCTGGCAAAGAAACAGGGTGTACCAATTGTAAATTACGGCGTTCTCATTGCATATCTGCATGGAGTTCTGGAACGGAGCCTGGAACTGTTTCCGGAGATACATGCGCTGCTGGATGAAGATAGTGGAAACGCGGATTAAAGCGTTTGCCGCAGGAGAGACCCCACGGACTGCGGCAGGGTATTTGACTTGCGCAAAATGGGCATTTCATATATAATAGTAAAATGAATGCGGGATATGGTTTGAGAAGGATGTGGATAAGTTGCATTATGTGATGAGCGATATTCATGGCGACCTTGTAAAATTTCATAAAATGCTCGATATTATTCAATTTTCCGATGAAGACACATTATTTATTCTGGGTGATGCCATGGACAGGGGTCGTTTCAGTTTTGAACTGCTGGCAGAGATTATGAGTGACGACCATATGGTTTTTATTCGTGGAAACCATGAAAAAATGTTTATGGATTATTTTGATGTATGCATTGAGCAGCTGAAAAAAGGATATATAGACAAGGATTTGCCGGTTTTGTGGCAGATGTCCTATTCCAGTGAATTTGTTTGTGAATTGTGGATGGCAAATGGTGGACGGGCATCGGTGCAGGATAGCAGAAAATTTACCTTCAATCAGCTTCAGGTATTTTACGATTTTTTGAAGGAAACCATACTTCACAAGGAGATTGAAGTGGGAGATAAGAAGTACTATCTTGTGCATGGAAAACCATCGGTAGAATATATAGAAGATGAGATGATATGGGGACAGGTTGAGCCAGAAGAACACTTTTTTGATGATAAGATTGTGGTGTTCGGACATACACCCACAGCGCATTATCAGGATGACGCACCGATGTCTATCTGGGTTACGGAAGACAAAATTGGGATAGACTGTGGATGTGGGTGGCAAAAAAGTGGCGGCAGACTGGGATGTCTGTGTCTGGAGACCATGGAAGAGTTTTATGTAAATCCGGACAATTGATGTCTGAGGGAAGCGGAGCTACTAAAAAGTAAAAGGCATACATGCGTATGCAGAAATGAGGAAAACAATGAGCAGATGCAAAAAAATAATTGTGATGGCGCTGGTATCCATTCTGGCTGTACTGGCGGCGGGCTGTGGTGAGAAGATGCCGGATACGGCGGCTGAGGCAATTGAGGTTATCAATAGGAAGGCAGATAAAGCGGAACAGGTAGATGCAACGATTGAGATGAATATGTCTTTCGAATCCCTTGGAAACCGGGTTACCATGAAAACCGACTCGAATCTGTTGTTCTTTAAAAACCCATATAAGCTGTCTATGGATATTTCCATGGATATGGGAGAAGAGGGTCAGTCCGGCATGGAGTTGTATCTTGCCGGAGAGAATGACAAATATTTTATCTATCAAAAGGAAAGCGAAGGGGAGTGGCAGAAGCAGCAGATTAGCAAGGATGTCTTTGAGAACCGGGGAGAGGCA
>CAZSGT010000028.1:0-11090 GCA_964606215.1 uncultured Lachnospiraceae bacterium | reverse complement strand
GGAGCTGACAAAGGCGGTGACAGAATCGGTAAGCATCCCCGTGATTGCCTCCGGCGGAGCTGGAAAGCCGGAGCATTTTTATGAAGCGCTGGAAGATGCCGGGGCAGAGGCTGTTCTGGCGGCGTCTTTGTTTCATTATAAGGAGCTGGAAATTAAGCAGGTAAAGGAGTATCTGCGGGAGAGAGGCATCAGTGTGCGACTGTGATATGATAACATGAAATATGTGGCATGGGGATGATTATTTGAGCTGTGGAATGGGGTTTTAATCATCTGGGTATAAAATTTTAAGATATTTTGCCAGAATACTATGAGGATAAAGAAAGGATGTACATGTCATGGCAATGATTGATAACGACTGGTTGACAGAGTTAGAAGTGGAATTTCACAAACCGTATTACAGGGAACTTTATGATTTTGTCCGGAATGAATATAATACAATGCAGATATTTCCGCCGGCGGATGATATTTTTAATGCGTTTCATCTGACGCCTTTGAGCGAGGTAAAAGTGGTCATTATCGGCCAGGATCCTTATCACAATGTGGGACAGGCTCACGGACTTTGCTTCTCCGTTCAGCCGGAGGTGGAAATTCCGCCGTCCCTGATAAATATTTATAAAGAATTGCAGGATGATTTGGGATGTTATATTCCCGACAATGGATACCTGAAAAAGTGGGCGGACCAGGGAGTGCTTCTGTTAAATACCGTGCTTACCGTCCGTGCCCATGTGGCAGGCTCCCATCAGAATAAAGGCTGGGAACAGTTTACCGATGCGATTATCCGGGCGGTGAATCAGAAGGAAGAGCCGGTGGTATTCTTATTGTGGGGGCGTCCGGCGCAGATGAAGGCATCTCTTCTGGATAACCCTGCCCATCTTATTTTGAAAACAACCCATCCAAGTCCGCTTTCTGCTTACAGAGGCTTTCTTGGATGCAGGCATTTTAGCAAAACCAATGAATTTTTGCAGGAGCATGGCATGGAGCCTATCGACTGGCAGATTGAGAATATAAAAAAGGCATAGAAGAGGTAATATATGAAATATGATTATCTGATTGTGGGGGCGGGATTGTACGGGGCGGTGTTTGCCCACGAGATGAAAAAACGGGGCAGACAGTGTCTGGTTATTGAAAAGCGGGGGCATATTGGAGGAAACGTATATTGTAAGGAACAGGACGGCATTATGGTTCACATGTATGGCGCCCATATTTTCCACACTTCCGATGAAAAGATATGGGAATATGTCAACCAGTTTGCTTCTTTTAACAATTATATCAATGCACCAGTGGCAAGATATGGAGAGGAGTTATACAATCTTCCTTTCAATATGAATACCTTTTCAAAAATGTGGGGGATTCGCACTCCTGCCGAGGCAAAAAAGATTATTGATGAGCAGATTGCGGACTTGGATATCAAACATCCCGCTAATTTGGAGGAGCAGGCGTTATCGCTGGTGGGAAGGGACGTCTACGAAAAACTTATAAAGGGATATACGGAAAAGCAGTGGGGAAGGGATTGTAAAGATTTGCCCGCATTTATCATCAAGCGTCTGCCCCTGCGTTTCACTTTTAACAACAATTATTTCAACGACCGTTACCAGGGAATCCCGGAGGAGGGATACACCGTCATGGTGGAGCGGATGTTAGAGGGGACCCCGGTACTGTGTTCCACTGAGTACGAGACATTTATAAAGCAGACAAAGGATACCTTTGATACGGTTGTCTACACTGGCACCATTGATTCCTATTATAATCATCGTCTGGGATGGCTGGAATACCGCAGCCTGCGTTTTGAAACGGAGACTTTGGACGAGGAGAATTATCAGGGAAATGCGGTGGTGAACTATACGGAGAGGGATGTACCGTATACACGGATTATCGAGCACAAACATTTCACCTTTGGAACCCAGGAAAAGACGGTGATTACCAGAGAGTATCCACAGGCGTGGACGCCGGGGGAGGAGCCCTACTATGCGGTCAATGACGAGAAAAATACGGCGCTTTATAATGCGTATGCTGAGCTTGCCGAACAGGAAAACCATGTGATTTTTGGCGGCAGGCTGGGAGAGTACAAGTACTACGACATGGATAAAGTGATTGCGGCGGCGCTGAAAAAAGTGGAGGAACTGGCATAAGGGGCAGTCTGATAAGGAAGTTTTTCAGATAAAAAAATGGTGCAACACTAAAAGCAGCGATGCACCATTTTTTTGAAACTGTCAATACAGTTTCCCTGCTCGTTACAACATAAGACAATGTGTCTTTCGTATAGACAAAAGGACGGAACATTTTGAAAAAATTATTTGAAATCAAAAAGAGAGATAATTGGAAGGATATTCATATACATTCCTTCAAACCGGAACTCATTTTCCGTGCCTTCCTTTTCGAGAATAAATTGCGACAGTTCTCCCTCAAGACAATTCTGAACTTTTTCAGGAGATATCCCAGACTTATCGCTGATCTGAGCAATAGTTGTATAGGCATCTTCGGAATGGACGGTCAACTGGTAAAGAGCTGTGGCAATCTTCAAATTCTTCGCATCACTAAACGGCTTGATTATTGCTACGATTCGACGAATATCCGTATTTATCAGAGTTAAGTTCTTATTGTTTGAAAAGAACACAGCTCCGTGTCTCATCGTCGTTGTTATCTCCGGAATATTACAGCAAGAATAGCCCCATCCAGCATTTCCCGCATATGCAATAGCATCTTCTGTATCCCATCCGGGATTCATATTGTCAGATGTTATTCCTTTGGATAAAATAATGGCGTGAAGAGCTGCCGCCATTCTGAAGGTAAAATCAAAATCTTCGCCCTTAGGTAGAGACTCTATGCGCTTACGAATAGCAAGGATAATATCTTCAGTTGTGGAAACAGGAGTGTATCCGAGAAGTTCATCCACCGAAACGTCAAAGAGTTTCGCGATGTCGGGAAGAAGCTGGATATCCGGGCAGCACTGTGCTGACTCCCATTTAGAAACGGCCTGATTGGTTACGCCAAGCGCACCCGCCAATTCTTCTTGTGTAAGACCTTTCTGTTTTCTCAGAAAGGCAATCTGTTCATTGATTTTAATTGCAGTCATAAAAGCACCTCGCATTTGTTTTTTTCGTAGCTACAAGTATATTTTACAAATTCGAGACTTCAAAAACAATAACGCGTCGGTTTAATATTTGTACACTCTGTCCAACTTTCGGTTGGAAATATTGGTTTGGAAATACCGCCTGCATAACACAGGCGGCATTAATTGCAGTAGCTCGCTTGTGAAACGTCTCACTTTCCTCTGGATGGTACTATTCCGCCTAAAATACTTCCTTATGAGACCGCTTCATGAGAGCCGGTTCCTCCACTTTTTATGGAATAAGAAAATTCTCTTATCTGATAAAAACACTCCGTGCAGATGTGCAACTTCTTTGTTCCATTATGAGATTTTCTTCATGGCCGTAGCGAGCATCAGCTTAATACGGTTCAGCTGGTTTACTTCGCTGGCACCCGGGTCATAGTCCACGGCAACAATGTTGCTGTCGGGATAACTGTGGCGCAGCTGCTTGATAACACCTTTACCCACCACATGGTTTGGCAGACAGCCAAAGGGCTGGGTGCAGACAATGTTTGGCACGCCTTCATGAATCAGCTCAATCATTTCACCGGTAAGGAACCAGCCTTCACCAGTCATATTTCCAGCCTCCACAAAAGGTTTTGCGTATTCTTCCAGCTTGGTAATATGGGTGGGCGGTACAAAACGTGTGCTTTCTGCCAATGCCTTGGTGGCGGTGCTTCGGAACCACTCCAGGGCACGAATCAGGAAATTGTTTAACCGGGCTTTACTCTTTGGCTTGCCCAGATAATCCGCTTTAAAGTTTGCTGTATGCAGGCTGTATAAGAAAAAGTCAATCAAATCCGGGCATACCGCTTCGGCGCCTTCCGCTTCCAGCAAGTCTACCAGATGGTTGTTTGCGGCAGGCAGGAATTTCACAAGAATCTCGCCCACAATGCCTACCCGAGGTTTTACTTCATCTGTCAGCTCAATTTCATCGAAATCCTTCACGATAGCATATATATTTTTCTTAAATTCATGCATGCTTCCTCTGGTAACCGCATCCTTACATTTTTCCCGCCACTTGGCATGGAGCGCATTGACGGAGCCCGGCACTTTCTCATATGGTCTGGTGCGGTACACTACTTTCATAAAGAGGTCGCCGTACACCAGTGCCTGCAGGGCGCGGATGCCGAGAGCAGGTGAGAGCTTGAAGCCTGGGTTTTTCTCAATGCCGGCGCTCAGGGAGATTACCGGAATCTGTCCCATGCCGGCTTTTTCCAGGGCGCGGCGGATAAAACCGATATAGTTGGTGGCGCGGCAGCCGCCGCCGGTCTGGGTGATAATCAGCGCCACTTTGTCCAAATCGTATTTGCCGGAAAGCAAAGCCTTCATAAACTGTCCCACCACAATCAGGGAAGGATAGCAGGCGTCATTGTTGACATATTTTAAGCCGTAATCCACACAGTCATCATCGCTGGGCAGCGTGACCACATTATAGCCACAGGAGCGCAGGGCCGGCTCCAGAATATCAAAATGCAGCGGCGTCATCTGCGGCACCAGAATGGTGTACTCTGATTTCATTTCCTCCGTAAAGAGGACGCGGTGATGTGCGGCATCGGCCACATGTGGTTCGGCATTCTTTTTGTCAAACTCTTTGATGGCGGCAAGAAGGGAGCGGATACGGATACGTGCTGCTCCTAAGTTGTTTACCTCGTCAATCTTTAAGACGGTATATATTTTGCCGCTTTTGGTCAGAATGTCGGATACCTGGTCGGTGGTAACCGCATCCAGGCCGCAGCCGAAGGAATTGAGCTGAATCAGCTCCAAATCTTTCCGGGTGCGGACGTAGGAAGCCGCCTGGTAAAGTCTGGAGTGATACATCCACTGGTCCATGACGATGGTTGGGCGGTCTACATTTCCCAGATGGCAGATACTGTCCTCGGTAAGAACCGCTACCCCGTAAGAGGTAATCAGCTCCGGAATACCGTGGTTAATCTCCGGGTCCACGTGGTAAGGGCGTCCTGCAAGGACAATTCCCTTTCTTCCAGTTTCTTCCATGTAGGCAAGAACTTCTTCTCCCTTTTTCTGAATATCATCCCTCGCCTGCATAAGCTCTGTCCATGCCTCGTGGCATGCCTGCCGGATTTCCCCTGTGGGAATGTCGTTTTCTGCATGAATATATTTACACAGTCTGTCTGTGATAATTTTTTCGTTCTCAAAGGAGAGGAATGGATTCTGGTAGCAGATATCATCGTTTTCCAATTCCTCCACATTATTTTTTATGTTTTCCCCGTAGGAAGTTACAATCGGGCAGTTATAATGATTACCCGCCTCTTCGGTCTCCAGGCGTTCAAAAGGCACGCAAGGATAGAAAATGTAGTCAATACCCTTGCGAATCAGCCAGACAATATGGCCGTGTGCCAGCTTTGCCGGATAACATTCGGACTCGCTGGGGATGGACTCAATACCCAGCTCATAAATCTTGCGGCTGGACTCGGGAGAGAGTACCACCTGATATCCCAGTTTGGTAAAAAATGTAAACCAGAACGGATAATTCTCATACATATTCAATACACGGGGAATGCCGACTTTACCACGGAATGCCTGTTCCTCGTCAAGAGGGGTGTATTGGTGGAAGAACCGCTTGTTTTTATATTCAAAGAGGTTGGGAATATTCTCGGCATTTTTCGCCTTTCCAATACCGCGCTCGCAACGGTTGCCGGAAATGAACTGTCTGCTGCCTGTAAAACGGTTAATCGTCAGGAGGCAGGAGTTGGTACAGCCCTTGCAGTGGGTCATGGAAGTCTCAAATTTTAACTTGTGAATCTGCTCAATGGAGAGCATGGTGGTCTCCTGGCCCTCGTAATGTTTCCGGGCAATCAGCGCGGCACCGAAGGCGCCCATGATACCTGCAATATCCGGGCGGATGGCTTCACAGCCGGAAATTCTCTCAAAACTGCGCAGAACTGCATTATTATAGAAGGTTCCTCCCTGTACGACAATGTGGGAACCCAAATCCTTGGCATCTGCAAGTTTAATAACCTTGTACAGCGCATTTTTAATTACGGAGTAGGCAAGTCCGGCAGAGATATCTGCCACGGTAGCCCCTTCCTTTTGCGCCTGTTTTACCTTGGAGTTCATAAATACGGTACAACGGGAACCAAGGTCAATGGGATTCTCCGCAAACAGGGCAAGTTCCGCAAAGTCAGCCACTTCGTAATTCAGGGATTTGGCAAAGGTCTCAATAAAGGAGCCGCATCCGGAAGAACAAGCTTCATTTAACTGTACGCTGTCCACAGTCTGATTCTTAATTTTGATACACTTCATGTCCTGACCGCCGATGTCAAGGATACAATCTACTTCCGGGTCAAAGAATGCGGCGGCATTGTAGTGGGCGATGGTCTCCACTTCCCCCTCGTCTAACATCAATGCAGACTTCACCAGAGCCTCGCCGTATCCAGTAGAGCAGGCGCGGACAATTCTTGCGCTGTCGGGCATGTGGTCATACAAGTCTTTTATGGCTTTCAGGGTAGTCTTTAACAGACTTCCGTTATTGCTGCCATAAAAGGAATAGAGAAGACTGCCGTCCTCGCCCACAACGGCCAGTTTGGTTGTGGTGGAACCGGCGTCAATCCCCAGGAACACGTCGCCTTCATAGTTGGCGAAATCACTTTTCTGTACGGTGTGCTGGCTGTGGCGTTCCTCAAACTGCTGGAAATCTTCTTTGGAAGCAAAGAGAGGTTCCATACGGGTAACCTCAAAATCCATCTGAATACCCTTTCCAAGCTGTTCCTGTAAAGAGGAAAGCATCTTCGTGTTAGATAAATCTGCATTCATGGCAGCGCCGGAGGCTGCAAATAAATGAGAGTGTTCCGGTGCAATCACCTGCTCATTGGTAAGATGCAGCGTGCGGATAAATGCCTGCTTTAACTCCGTAAGGAAATGCAGGGGACCGCCGAGAAATGCCACATTTCCCCGGATGGGCTTGCCGCAGGCAAGTCCACTGATAGTCTGATTGACCACTGCCTGGAAAATGGAAGCTGACAGGTCCGGTTTAGTAGCACCTTCATTGATAAGGGGCTGGATGTCCGACTTGGCGAACACACCACATCTGGCGGCAATGGGATACAATTCTTTATAGTCTTTCGCATAAGTATTCAGACCCGCAGCGTCAGTCTTTAACAGGGACGCCATCTGGTCAATAAACGAGCCGGTACCCCCGGCACATATACCGTTCATACGCTGGTCTATGCCCCCGGTAAAGTAAATAATCTTTGCGTCCTCGCCTCCCAGCTCAATCGCAACGTCTGTCTGTGGGGCATAATCCTTCAGGGAAGTGGCAACTGCCACAACCTCCTGCACAAAGGGGATGCCCATGTGTTTTGCCAGTGTTAGTCCGCCAGAACCAGTAATCATGGCGGATAACTGTATATCGCCCAATTCTTCACGGGCGGCATTTAATATTTTTAACAGGGTTCCCTGTATGTCTGCAAAATGCCTCTGGTAATCAGAAAAGAGAATCTCTTTTTCGTCATTCAGAATGGCTATTTTAACTGTTGTGGAACCTATATCAATACCTAATGTGTATATTAAATTCGTATCTTTCATATGTGTTGCGGCTTACGCCTACCTCCTTTTTGAAACCATACGTATCGATTATATGCCAACTTTCGAGGGAATGCAAGAAATTTCGCAGTGATTTCCAGTAACATCCTAAAGTTTTATGCATATATTGGTATAAAATCCTGCGGAAGGAGAAAACAGTATGGATGAAATGAAAATGCAATATTGTAGAGGGGAAAAGCACGTGATAAAGGAGGGTGACACTTTATACCAGATCAGCCGGATGCACCAGGTTCCCCTTCATTTAATCTTACGCGCAAATCCCGGGGTTGATGTGTACAACTTACAGGTGGGGGAGGAAATTTGTGTGCCGGATAGTAAAATGCATCACAGGCCACAGATGCCGGGGAGACCGTATCCAGGTATGCCGTCCCAGCCGGAAAATCCCCAGCCGCCAGCTTCATCGGTGCCAGATGGTGAAATGCCGGCATATCGTGTGGTGGAGATTAAAAAGGTTTGTAATCTGGAAGATTTCCTTGACGAACATGATTTGTCCATGGAAACCTTTCTCGAGTACAATGATGTCAGTTCTCTCTATCTGCTGCCACGCATAGAAATCAGGCTTCCCCTCGTTGACAAAGAATGAAGTACAACATATAATAAAATAGTATGCGTGTACCGTAAAGCCGCCGGGCAAAAAGGGTTGTCCGGTGGTGTGCGGTGGCCGTGCGCAACTATTTTTGGAAAAGAGGATGTATATGAACAAATTTTTAAATACACTGGAGAAGAAGTTTGGGAAATACGCCATACCTGATGTGATAAAGTACTTTATTGTTTTGTATTGTCTGGGAGCGCTAATCGGGTTTATCAGTCCCATGGTATATTATCAATACCTGAGTCTGGACTGGGGCATGATTCTGAAAGGACAAGTCTGGAGGCTGGTTACATTCGTCATTGAGCCCCAGAGTTTCACCGGTATCACAGGTCCCATCAATATCCTGTTTTTCTTTTTTAAGGTAAATATTTTCCTGATGTTAGGCCGGTCACTGGAACAGACCTGGGGAACATTCCGCTTTAATATGTACTTTTTCAGCGGAATTATCTTAAGCATTTTGTCTGCTTTGATTGTGTATCTGGTGCTGAGGCTTCCATATTATGTTGGTGCAGAGTATTTGTATCAGGGCATGTTTTTTGCCTTTGCCCTTCTGTATCCGGACATGCAGTTTTTAATATACGGACTGCTGCCCATTAAGGTAAGATGGCTGGCGATTCTGGATGCGGTGCTGATTGTAGTGCAGCTGTTCAGCTATATTTCCGTGGGAGCGGTATCTCTGGCACTTGCCATTGTGGTAGCCTTTGCCAATTTCCTGATATTCTTTTTGTCCAGCCGTAATTACAAGCGGATGTCACCAAAACAGGTGCGCCGCCGTAAGAAATTCAAAAAAGAGATGCGGCAGGCAAAGGGGGAGACCAGGCATAAGTGTGCCATTTGCGGAAGAACAGAGTTGGACGACCCGAACCTGGAGTTTCGGTATTGTTCCAAATGCAAGGGAAATTATGAGTACTGTTCAGACCATTTGTTTACACATACACACATAAAATAAAGGATTCAGGAAAGGGGATGCATATGACCGCCATTCATGTTGTTGCAGTAATTATGCTGCTATGTATGTTTTTTGCGTATGGAGAGATTGAGAAGAACCGGAGAAAGGCAGCAGAGACCATCAAGCCGGTAAGCGCACAGACCGAACGACTGAACCTGATACTTCTGCTGGGTCTGGCGTTTATTGTCCGTTGTATCTGTGCCCTGCGTTATGACGGGCACGAGACAGACATGAACTGTTTCCAGTCCTGGGCGAATATGGTATACAGCGGCGGGATTTCTAATTTTTATAAAACCGATGCGTTTACGGACTATCCACCCGGATATATGTATGTGCTGTATATCATCGGTTTTCTGAAAGAGACCTTCCATGTGGAATACAATTCCGGCGGAGCTATTTTCCTGACGAAGCTGCCGGCGATAATCTGTGATTTGGTTACGGCATGGCTGTTATACAAGGTGGCGGACAAGCGTTTTAAGGCGAAGGGGGCGTTGTTCATAACAGCGCTGTATGCCCTCAGCCCGGCGATTTTCTTAAACAGCGCCATCTGGGGACAGGTGGATTCAGTGTTCACCCTGTTCGTGGTGTGGATGTGTTATCTGGTTACGGAAAAGAAACTGATTCCGGCATATTATGTTTTTGCGGCAGGTATCCTTATTAAACCCCAGACATTGATATTTACGCCGGTGTTGATTTATGGAATATTAGACCAGGTCATTTTGCATGATTTCGACTGGAAACGGTTTTACAAAAATCTTGCATGGGGGCTTGGAGCTATTGCCATGATTTTTCTCTTCGCCCTGCCCTTTGGCATCAGCGAAGTTTGGAAGTTATATAACAACACGTTGGAATCCTATGAGTGGGCCTCTGTCAATGCATATAATCTGTGGAGTATGTTCGGGTTGGACTGGGCGCCCCAGACGGATACGTTCCTTGGAATTGCCTATAAGCAGTGGGGCAGTATCAGCATTGTGCTCTTCGTGCTGGCTGCCACGGTTTTGAGCCTGAAGGCAAAAAAGAGCGAGTCCAAATATTATTTTCTGGGAGCGATGATTGTTGCATGTATGTTCTGTTTCTCCGTGCGCATGCATGAGCGGTATGTGTTCCCGGCGTTGATTCTCCTTTTGATGGCATATTGTGTCCGTCCGAGAAAGGAACTGTATATCCTGTATGCCCTGTTTAGCGGAGCGCATTTTTACAATGCCGCCCATGTACTGTTTTTCTACGACGTCCATGCTTTTGACCCCAAGGACAGTACGATTCGGCTGCTTTCGCTCATAACAGTGATTGTGACGGGCATATTACTGTACTTTGCATACACATTATATTGGAAGGCGGACGAGAGCACCGAGCTTGCCCAGTGGAATCTTCAGACGGGAGGCCGCACTGGAGGAAGCCGTGCCGGAGGAAACCGTGCCGGAGGAAACCGGAAAGGGAAAGGTGCCGGAAAGGGAAAGATTAACCGTGGAGACAGAAATGTTCCGGAGGAGTCATCGCCCATACAGGCGTCGGAAAAATCGGAGCCCCTGACGCGTAACGATTATATTATTATGGCAGTGATTACACTGGTGTACGCCTGTATTGCCTTCACCAATCTTGGAGATATGGATGCGCCCGAGAGCGAGTTTGTGATGCAGCCTGGAAATGAAATGACGGTGGATTTGGGTGATTCAGTCCTGGTAAACCAGCTTGGCTGGTTTAATGGAATTGAACCTTACGCAAAGTTTACCCTGCAGTACAGCGAGGACGGCGTAAACTGGAATGCCATTGCCGGAGAAGGGGAAGACGGCGCTTATGCCACCGATGCGGCGTTTTGCTGGCATAAGAAACCCATAAATATTCAGTCCAGATATTTTCGGTTTTACGTTACGGAGGGAACGGCGTATTTCCGGGAG
>CAZSGT010000027.1:0-11482 GCA_964606215.1 uncultured Lachnospiraceae bacterium | reverse complement strand
CGCTGCTTCGCACCAATGATGAAGTGATAGAGGCAATACGGGATATTGATGGGGTTGTGGAAAAGTACAGGGAGAAAGAGGCGGCATTTTATGACCGGTTTTGTTGCAGGGATGACGGAAATGCCAGCAAACGTATATATGATAAGGTGTTTTTGGAGTAAATCCCCAGGGCGTACCCCACGGGAAAATTGGATGGTTAGAAAGGCAAGACAGTATGTATGAATGAGCTACAATCACATTTGTTGGAAATGATGAAAGTGTTTCACCGTGTTTGTGAGGAAAACAACATCACGTACTATATGAATAGCGGTACCGTATTGGGTGCTGTCCGTCACGGCGGTTTTATTCCGTGGGATGACGATGTAGATTTGGGGTTATTCAGGGAAGAATACGATAAATTGCTGGCGTTGCCGGATTCTGTGTGGGGGGAGAATTACCGGCTGGCAACATATGAGAACATGGAGGGATATCCATTTTGTTTTGCAAAGCTGTATGACGTCCGGACCACCAAAGAAGAAAATGCCTATGGGGTAGCGTCTTGGAAAGCAGGTGTTTATCTGGATATTTTTCCCCATGACGGGGCAGGAAAATACCGCTTCAGCGCGGTACTCCGATATAAATGGAAGCATATTCTTTTGTGGAATCTGGTATATAGTTTGTCAGATAAAACACCAAAAAATCCAATCAAAAGCTTTCTCATGTTTTTGGCGAAACGCAGGCGTCCCTATGAATGGCTGCAGCGTTTGGACGCCTCTTTACGGAAAGCGCCGGCAGCGGACAGCAGATATGTTTCCAACTACATAGGAAGACATCAGACGAAGGAAGTGTTTTTGCGCAGTCTGTTTGGGAAACCGGTTTTATATGATTTTGAAGATTCAAAATTTTATGGACCGGAGCAGACGGAGCAGTATCTGACACAGCTTTACGGTGATTATATGCAGCTGCCTCCCCAGGAGGCCAGGGTGACGGAGCATCCGGGATATGTGGATTTGCATACACCGTTTTAAGGATAACTCGAATAGGAAATTCTGAGCAAAAATTTGATGGGGCAAAGTCCCGCATCGAGGCAGGAACGAGGGTGGTGTTTCCTGCTGCAATAGCATTAACCTGCGTTGATTTTATGTACATATAATGTACGGAATGGAGGAAAATATGGGCGAAGAAAATCTTATAGAAAAAAATACAGGAAAGAAATTAACCATTGCAGATATTGCAGATGCATTGGGAGTATCCAAAACCACAGTTTCCAGGTCTATTTCCGGCAAGGGGCGGATTGGCGCCAAGACCAAACAACGGGTTTTGGACTATATAGAGGAATACGGATATCAGCCGAATATGGTGGCAAAAGGACTTGCGCAGTCAAAGACTTATAATATCTGCGTGGCGTGTCCTTCAGATTATAATGTGGGTGATTTGGTTTTTTTCCAGCATTGTCTTATGGGTATCACAAAGAAAGCGGCGGAGATGGAATATGACATTGTCATGGCCATGGTAAACAATGAGGATATTTCACAGCTGGAGAGGATTGTCCGCAACCATAAGGCGGACGGCGTTATTTTGATGCGTACCATGATTGAGGACGCTTCCATTGCATTTTTAAAAAACAGTGCATTGCCCTTTGTGGCAATCGGTAATGCGGCGCCAGATGTGGTGCAGGTAGATAATGATAACCGCTCTGCATGTAAGAGTATGACTGAGCTTTTGTTAAATCAAGGGATGAAACGTCTTGCCCTGATTGGCGGTGATACCACCCATATGGTTACCCGCAGCAGATATGCCGGGTATGAGGATGCGTTCCGGGAGCTGGGGATTCCCATGGAGGAGGATTTGATTTTTCTGGATGCGGAACGAGATGGAAATCTGGGCAAGGATGTGGAGGCAGCCATGGCGAAAAAACCGGACTGCATTGTGTGTATTGATGATACGGTCTGCGTCGGGGTTCTTTCAAAATTCCGGGACGACGGCATTCGTGTTCCTGACGATATGCGGGTGGCATCTTTTTATCATAGCGCACAGCTGGACTACCATGAACCTCCGATTACTACGTTGAAATTTGATGCAAATTTACTGGGAGCGACGGCATGTTCCTGCCTGATTTCCCATTTGCGGGATGGGGAGCCCTTGGAGGGACATATTATTCTGGAATATGAGCTGCTGCAAAGAGGCTCCACCGTAGACTATATTAAAAAGAGGAAATAAAGTAATATATAACCACCATAGTAATATAATGCAGAAATGGGGATTAGTATGAGAAAAATGCACGAAGGCGCGAAAAAAATCACAGACAATGCGTTTTTAAATATGTACGAGGCAGATGGTGTTGACCGGGACGGAAAACATTTTCCATATTATTTTGTCACACGTAGAGACCAGGCGCAAATGGAGTTTCATACCAGGGAGTTCCGGGCAGACGGGGTGGTGGTGTATGCCCTTATGGAAGATAATCCGGAGAAGATTGTGCTGGTGCGCCAGTACCGCTATCCATTGAATGACTATTTGTATGAACTGCCTGCCGGACTTGTGGATGCGGGAGAGGATGGAGGCAGTACGGCAATCCGGGAGATGAAAGAGGAGACAGGGCTTGACTTTACTATTTATGAGGGAGGAAACCCTGCATGCCGCAGAGTGTTTGCCCAGGCCCAGGGACTGGCGGATGAATGTGACCAGATGGTTTTTGGATATGCCAGGGGAGAAGCTTCGCTGGCAGGTAATGAATCCCAGGAAGAGATGGAAGTTGTTATTGCAGACAAGGCCATGGCGAAACGGATTTTAGAGAACGAAAAAGTAAGTATCCGTGCAGCTTTTATGTTGATGCATTTTTTAAAGAGTGATGACAGAGCACCGTTTGCCTTCCTGGAAATATAAGGACACCCGGTTGCGCATTAAAAATAAAAAAGAACTGGACAACCGGTTAACTCTATGGTAATATATATGCATAACAAGTTCATATTTAGCAAAGCAAGCGAAAGCTTGTGACGCAAAGCTATAGGGCCTTTCATATGGTAGCCAGTTGCACTTTAACAGTTATGACACTATTTGAGGAGTTCCGTAGTGTCAATTTTTTGCTTTCTTTGTAAAAATATGGGCACCTGTTACAGGTTGGGTGTCTGATGTAAAACGGATTTTGCCGTGTAGGAACTGGGGAGTTTTTTACACAGCAGGGCAGAGGTGTAGAGATATTCATAGGGGGACGAATATGAGTATACACCGTGATTGGGTATGTGAGCAGACAGTGTTCAGGTTCGGAAAGGAAAACAGGATTGTCGAAGAGGAGAGACAATCCTGTTTTTCGTTGTGCGGGAAAGCAAAGTGCGGGAGGAAAAATTCTTTATCTCTTCTGTCAATTGCCATAATCGAAATAAAAGAAAGTCATAACAGCTCTTTTCATTTTAGGCACGCTTTCGCTTGTCAAGCTACGCAATGGTGCATAAAGTCATAAAATAATGACTTAAGCACCAGCGACCTTGAAACAGCCTAAAACAAAAAGTCTGTATGACTTTCTTTGAATTGCTTTTGCAAAGATAAAAATATTTTGTGCGAAATAGTGAAAAAGTCTTGTGGGCTTTAGTGGGATGATGGTAAAATACATACACTAGGTTTATGTCTGTGTTTCGGTGCAGGCAATGCGTGAACAAACGCTGTCACGCTTTCGCGAGCCAGCTTATTGTAATAAAAAAGAAAACGCATACTTTGTATGCAGAAATGAGGATAAACATGAATAATAAATTATGGTATCTGTCTCCCTCCACCGAGTGGAAGGAGGGGCTTCCCATTGGCACCGGAAGGCTGGCAGGGATGGTTCTTGGCGGCACCAGTGAGGAACGGGTTGCGCTGAATCACGAGTGGTTTTCCAGCGGCGTGCACCGCAACCGCACCAATGAAGACCGTTCGGAGTATCTTCCGAAGGTGCGGGAGCTGTTAAAGCAGGAAAAATACGACGAAGCCTCTGTGCTTGCCAATGAAGCCTGGGGCGGAGGTGGAGGAATCAGCGGCAATCCTACGCGGGAGGACGCCTATAAGCCAGTGGGCGATTTTAAGTTTGTCATTGACCATGGAGAGGTGTCTGCATACCGGAGGGAGCTGGATTTGGATACGGCGGCAGTGACGGTGGAATATCAGGCGGACGGCAAACAGTTCCATCGTACATACATTGCCCAGCTGTGCAGGGATTATCTGATAATCCGTCTGGATGCGGGCGGAGAGAAATTCAGCGGGGAGTTTTGGCTGGAGCGTGTGGAAGAAGGCGGCGTGGATGTGACGTTTTCTGCCCAGGGAAACACCATTATAATGAACGGAGATTTTAACGGTGGGCTGGATTTTGCGGCAAAGGCAGATTTCCGGGTGGAAGGCGGAAGTGTTTCTCCGGTTTCGGATAAGAGACTGCGCATTGAGGACGCTACGGAGATTCTTGTCTTCATCAACATGGGAACCAGTGTGAAAGATGGTGTGACGCCTCTCGCGGAGTGTGCATCTTATCCACTGCCCACAGAGAGTTTCCAGGAACTTTTTGCGGAGAATGTCAAAGAGCACACAGAGCACTATGGACGTTTGAAATTCACGCTGGACGTGGAAGAGAATGAAAATGAAAAGCTTCCAACTGACCAGCGTGTGAAGGCATACCGGGACGGTGCAAAGGATATGACCATGCCTCTGCTGTATTTCAATTATGGAAGGTATCTGTTATGTGCCTCTTCGGCAAACGGGCAGCTTCCAGCGAATTTACAGGGGAAGTGGAACGAGGAGATTTATCCCGCATGGGACTGCGATTATCATAATGATATTAACATACAGATGAATTACTGGCCGGCAGAGGCTGGGCATCTGCAGGAATACATGGAAGCCTTTTTCGTGTATCTGGAGAAAATGGTTCCCTCTGGCCGGGAAGCGGCGAGAAAACTCTGGGGCTGCCGGGGCATCTGGCTGCCGCTTTCTTCCGATGCGTGGGGGTGTGCGACGCCGGAGACTTACGGCTGGTCTGTGTGGGTCAGCGTGGCGGCATGGTTTGCCCAGCACGTATGGTGGCATTATGAGTACAGCCAGGATATGGATTTTCTTGCAAAGCGGGGATATCCGTATATGAAGGAAGTGGCGGAGTTCTACGAGGATTTTCTGGAAAAGGATGCGGATGGCGTGTATCAGATTATGCCCTCCCAGTCACCGGAGAATCATTTCGTGGGCGGTGGAGATATGCCCGTGACGATTTGTACATCTTCCGCAGTGGATGTAGAGTTTGCAGGTGAGCTTTTAAGCCATGTTATCCAGGCGGCAAAGCTTTTGGATGTGGATTCAGATAAGGTGGAAATCTGGCAGGAGCTTTTGGAGAATCTTCCGGAGTTGAAGATTGGAAGCAAGGGACAGCTGTTAGAGTGGAACAAAGAGTTTGAGGAGGCGGAGCCATGGCACCGTCATATCTCCCATCTGATTGCACTGTATCCCGGCGAGCAGATTAACAAAGAAAAGACGCCGGAGCTTTATGAGGCGGCGATTAAATCCCTGGAGCTGCGCATTGCGGCAGGCGGTGGATACACTGGATGGAGCCGGGCATGGACGGCTTGTGTCTATGCAATAATCGGACAGGGAGATAATGCGGCAGAGCATTTGCGGGCGTTGATTGGTGATTATGCCACAGAGAGCCTGTTGGATTTGCATCCGCCGAGAATTTTCCAGATTGACGGTAATTTTGGTGGTACAGCGGCCATGTTGGAGATGCTGCTGCAAAGTTATTATAGTGAGATTGATTTTCTTCCGGCACTGCCCACGGGATGGGAGAAGGGAAGCATTACCGGTATTCGTGCCAGAGGCGGTTATACCATCGACATGGATTGGGAGAGTGCTGCTCTTACCAGGGCGAAGCTGGTTTCTGTCACGGACAGGGAATGCACAGTGAAGCACAGGGGCGTTTCCTATGAGGTTCTGGATGCTTCCGGTGCACGTGTGGAGACAAAGAATGTGGATGGATATCTGAAATTTATGGTGAAAAAGGGAGAGCAGTATGCGATTCAGCCTATGCATGATTGTTAAAAATGAAGAGAATGTCCTTGCCAGGTGTCTGGACAGTGTGGCGGATCTGATGGACGAGATTATTATTGTGGATACAGGTTCCACCGATGCCACAAAGGAGATTGCGTCCCGCTATACAGACAAGATATATGATTTTGTCTGGGTAAATGATTTTGCGGCAGCCAGGAATTTTGCCTGTTCCAAGGCGACGGGCGATTACATTTATACAGCGGATGCGGATGAGGTCATAGATGAGGTCAATCGGAAACGGTTTGCCCATCTGAAGGAAGTCCTTGTGCCGGAGGTGGAGATTGTACAGATGTATTATGTGCAGGATATGTCCAGGGTGACGACGGAGAATTTTGAGAAGGAGTACCGTCCGAAATTGTTTAAAAGACTTCGGGAGTTTACCTGGATTGACCCGGTACATGAAAGCCTTCGAATTGATCCGGTGGTGTTTGACAGTGACGTTGAGATTTTGCATCTGCCGGAGGGGGATGCCCATGCGTCCAGAGACCTGGAAATTTTCCGGGGACTCGGGGGACAGGTGTTGTCGAAGAAGCTGTATCATATGTATGCGGTAGAGCTGTTTAAGTCTGGCACCAGGGAGGATTTTTTGCAGGCGGCAGACCAGTTTGCAGAAAATCTGGAGCGGGATGTGGACATGGATACCTTGAGGGAGTCCTTTGCGGTCCTTGCCAGAGCTAGTCTTTATGCCGGAGATATAGAGAAGATGTTTGGCTATGTGGTGAAGGATGTGGCAGCAGGCGCCAGTGCCGAGGTTTGTTGTGTGCTGGGAGAGTACTACGAGACGAAAGAGGATGTGCAGGAGGCTGCCATGTGGTATCTGAACGCCCGGAGCGAAGCGGAATGCATATTGGATGTGCGCTGTGGTGGGGAGATTCCGGAGAAGCGGCTGCAGGCACTGGGATTTTGAGAAGGTTAGACGAGAGTTAGAAGAAACCATGAGAAACGCATTTTGCGAGTCAGAATATAAAAAAAACAGGGACAAAACTGTCCCTGTTTTTTTGTATTCTGAGATGAACTTTAGTTTTTATTCTGATATTCCAGTGCCGCACCCAGGAATCCCTTAAACAGCGGATGTGGATGGTTGGGTCTGGACTTAAACTCCGGATGTGCCTGTGTTGCTACGAACCAGGGATGGTCGGGTACCTCCACCATCTCCACAATCCGTCCGTCCGGTGAAAGTCCGGAAAGCAGCATACCGGCTTTGGTAAGGTCGTCCCGGTAGTAGTTGTTTACTTCGTAGCGGTGTCTGTGACGCTCAGAGATTGTTTCTGTGTCGTAAAGCGCCCGTGCTTTGCTGCCCTCAGTAAGTACACAGGGGTATGCGCCGAGACGGAGCGTGCCGCCGATGTCCTCCACACCGTTCTGGTCTTCCATCAGATTGATAACCGGATGGTTGGTAGAGGGGTCTAGCTCCACGCTGTGGGCGTCGGTAAATCCTACTATATGGCGGGCGTATTCTACGATAGATAACTGCATACCCAGGCAAAGTCCCAAAAATGGAATGTTGTTTTCTCTTGCGTAGCGGATGGAGGAAATCATTCCCTCGATACCCCGGGAGCCGAAACCACCCGGGACAATGACGCCGCTTACATCGGACAGCGCCTCTGCCACGTTATCATCGTTAATTTCTTCGGAATCAATCCACTTTATATTCACATTGGATTTGTGCGCCAGTGCACCGTGCTTTAATGCCTCTACTACGCTGATGTATGCGTCGTGGAGAGCAGTATATTTTCCCACGAGGGCAACGGTTACATCATTTTCCAGATTCTTAAGGGTGTCTACCATATTCTGCCACTCGGTGATGTCCGGTTCCGGGCAATCCAGTTTCAGACACTCACAGGCAATGTCGGCAAGATGTTCCTTCTCCATCGCAAGAGGCGCTTCATATAATGTCTCCACATCCAGATTCTGGATAACATTTTTCTTGGGAACATTACAAAAGAGGGCAATCTTATCCCGTAGTCCTTCTTCCAAATCGTGTTCCGTGCGGCATACGATAATATCCGGCTGGATACCCATTCCCTGCAGCTCTTTGACGCTTGCCTGGGTGGGTTTGGTCTTCATCTCTCCCGATGCCTTCAAATAGGGGATGAGGGTTACATGGATGAGAATGGCATTTTCCCTGCCGATATCGTGCTGGAACTGTCGGATGGACTCCAGGAAGGGCTGGCTCTCGATGTCACCCACGGTGCCGCCTACCTCGATAATGGCAATCTGTGTATCTTTACAGCCGTCGTTGCGGTAAAAACGGCTCTTAATCTCGTTGGTAATATGGGGGATAACCTGTACCGTGCCTCCTCCAAAATCGCCCCGGCGCTCCTTGGAGAGAACGGACCAATAGACTTTACCGGTGGTAACGTTGCTTTGTTTCGTCAGACTTTCGTCAATGAAACGCTCGTAGTGTCCAAGGTCCAGGTCTGTCTCCGCACCGTCGTCCGTTACGAAAACTTCGCCGTGCTGAATAGGGTTCATGGTCCCCGGGTCCATATTTATGTATGGGTCAAATTTTTGCATAGTCACACTATAGCCACGCATTTTAAGAAGTCTTCCCAGAGAAGCGGCAGTAATCCCTTTGCCTAGTCCGGAAACAACTCCGCCGGGTACAAATACATACTTTACAGCCATGTGATGTCCTCCTGTTGTGCATAAAAATAATTAGGTTGTACTTAATAATAACATCTTTCTATTATAGCGTAAAACCCATAGAAAATTCAACCTATATTTGCCTTTTCATCCAATTGAGTGAAAGAGTCTTTTGCTTTTCACAGAAATTTCAGAGATAGATGTATTGATTTATGGGAAAACTACAATTATAATTGATTAGAATACACGTCACTATGACACAAGTATTGCGATATGCAAAGAGCATGCGCAGAAATGAGGTTAATATGGATAAAGATAATCGCGGACAAGGCGGCGGACAGGGCAGTGACCCGAAGAACCGACGTGGAATACTGATTTGTCTGTGTGTGGCAATATTAGTTATCATGCTTTTTACTTATATGAATAACAAATTCAGTGAGGCGACACATCAGGAAATCAGCTATGATACATTTTTAAAATGGCTGGAGCAGGGCAGGGTTGCTTCCGTGGAGCTGGACGGTAACTACCTTAACATTGAAATGAAAGAGAAAAATAAAAATAGTGTGTATGAGATTACCTATTATACCGGTTATATTGCATCGGACTTCCAGCTGGTTTCCAGACTGGAGAAGGCGGGCATCACCTTTACCAAAAAGGCGCAGGATACCGGGACGGGCATTTTGGACTTTTTCGTGATTTATGTGCTTCCACTGTTGCTTTTGTGGGTGGCATTTATGTTTATTTTCCGCATGATTTCCAAAAGTTCCGGTGGCATGATGGGTGTGGGAAAGAGTACGGCAAAGATGTACGTTCAAAAGGAGACTGGGGTTACCTTTAAGGATGTTGCCGGGCAGGAAGAGGCTATGGAGTCCCTTACGGAGCTGGTGGATTTCCTGCATAATCCCAAGAAATATACGGATATTGGTGCGAAGCTGCCGAAAGGAGCTTTGCTGGTAGGACCTCCGGGAACTGGTAAGACACTGCTTGCGAAAGCGGTGGCAGGAGAGGCAGGGGTTCCGTTTTTCTCCCTGTCGGGTTCAGATTTTGTGGAGATGTTCGTAGGTGTAGGAGCTTCCCGTGTCCGGGACCTATTTAAGCAGGCACAGCAGATGGCTCCCTGTATCATTTTTATTGACGAGATTGACGCCATCGGAAAAAGCCGTGACAGCGCATATGGCGGTGGCGGCAATGACGAGCGGGAGCAGACCTTGAATCAGCTTTTGTCGGAGATGGATGGTTTTGATACTTCCAAGGGACTTGTCATTTTGGGAGCTACCAACCGTCCGGAGGTATTGGACAAGGCGCTGCTGCGTCCGGGACGTTTTGACAGGCGTGTGATTGTGGAAAAACCGGATTTAAAGGGTCGTGTGGATGTGTTGAAAGTCCATGCAAAGGATGTGCTGATGGATGATTCCGTGGATTTTGACGCTATTGCGCTGGCAACCTCCGGTGCCGCTGGTTCTGACCTTGCCAACATGATAAATGAAGCAGCGATTATGGCGGTCAAGAGTGGTCGAAAGGCAGTGTGCCAGGCGGATTTGTTCGAGGCGGTGGAAGTGGTCATTGCCGGTAAGGAGAAGAAGGACCGGATTTTAGGAAAAGAAGAGAAACGGGTGGTGGCTTACCACGAGGTGGGACATGCACTGGTGACGGCATTGAAAAAGGAGGCAGAGCCGGTACAAAAGGTTACAATTGTACCAAGAACCATGGGTTCGCTGGGGTATGTCATGCAGGTGCCGGAGGAGGAGAAATACCTCATGTCAAAGGAGGAAATCCTTACCAGAATCACCACGTTGTTCGGCGGGCGTGCGGCGGAGCAGGTGGTGTTTGATTCGATAACTACCGGTGCTTCCAATGATATCGAGAAGGCAACTTCCCTGGCAAGAGCCATGGTGACCCAGTACGGTATGTCAGAGAAGTTCGGACTGATTGGGTTAGAGTCTGTGGAGTCCAAATATCTGGACGGACGGTCTGTGCTCAACTGTGGCGATGCCACGGAGGCAGAAATTGACCAGGAAGTTATGAAGATATTGAAGGGCTGCTATGATGAGGCGGAGAAATTGTTGGCGGAGAACCGGGAAGTCCTGGATGAAATCGCCAAGTTCCTCATTGAGCGGGAGACGATTACCGGAGAGGAATTTATGAAGATATTCCGGGAGGTAAAGGGTCTTCCGGAGAAACCGAAAAAAGAAAAAGAGCAGTATGACGCCATTGTCCTGGATATTGACGGCACACTGAGCAATTCCGATAAGATTATTTCCGATAAGACCAAAGAAATTCTGAAACGTGCCCAGCGGGCGGGCAAGACGGTTGCCATTGCCTCCGGCAGGTCCTTTGCCGGTATAAGACATATTGCAGACGCCTTGGAGATGAAGAAAAACGGTGGATATGTTCTTGCCTTTAATGGGGGTGCAGCTATGAACCAGATTAACGGCAAAGTGATTTTTAACCAGGTTTTACCGGAGGAGTTAAAGAGTGTTGTATATGGGCTGGCATTGGAGCACCAGGTGGGTATTATGGCTTACCGGGACGAGAATCAGGAAATGATTTCCGGAAATGGCATTGACGAGTATCTGGAAGAGGATGCAAAGGCTTGCGGTCTTTCTATCCGGGAAGCCGAGGATTTTCTGGCGGCGCTGGATTATCCGGTAAATAAATTTCTGCTGAGCGGGGATCCGGAGAAGATGGAACAGGTGGAAATTGCGGTGAAAACAACTCTTGCAGGCAAAGCGGGTGTGTACCGCTCCGCACCGTGTTTTATCGAGGTGGTGCCGGAGAAGGTGGACAAGGCGGACGGTATAGAACGGCTGCTGCGCCATATTGGTACTACAAAGGAGCATGTCATTGCTGTGGGTGACAGCTATAA
>CAZSGT010000026.1:0-11614 GCA_964606215.1 uncultured Lachnospiraceae bacterium | reverse complement strand
ACATGTACCGTCAGCCCGTCTGCACCGGCTTCTTTAAATTGCTGCACATAGCGGATTGGTTCAGTTATCATCAGATGTACATCCAAAAATGCATCCGTTATGGTACGGACCGCACGAAGTACCGGCATTCCAAAGGATATATTCGGCACAAAGACCCCGTCCATCACATCCACATGAATCCAGTCTGCTCCCGCCTGGCAAACCTGGGTGACCTGCTGCCCCAATATGGTAAAATCTGCTGCTAAAATAGATGGCGCTATCTTGTGCATCTTCATCATAAACCTCCATTCCCGCCATAAGCCTGCAAACTTAAATGCGCATGTTTGCGCTATGCCGCAGGCACAAATTTGCCATGTGAAAAATTTATTTTTCACACTAACCTCTTTTCTGCGCTGTCATGCTAATATTTTTTCTGGTTTTTTATCTCCTCGTGGAAAAGCTTATAATTCTCATAACGCACTCCGCTAATCTCTCCCTGTGAAAGTGCGTCCTTCACACTACAATCCGGCTCGCTGATATGCTGGCATCCGAGAAAACGGCATTCACCAGAATATCTTGCAAATTCGGGAAAATACTGTCCCAACTCCTCTTTTTCCATATCTGGCAGCTTCAGGGAACTAAATCCCGGTGTATCCATCACATAAGTCTCTTCGTCAATCCAAAACAATTCCGAATGCCTGGTGGTATGCCGTCCTCTTTGAATCTTCTCGCTGACTTTCCCGGTCTCCATCTCTGCCTCCGGGTAAATCCGGTTTACCAGCGAAGACTTCCCCACACCGGAAGGACCTGCTAAGACAGTCGTCTTGCCACGAAGATAGGTTTTTACCTCCTCAATGCCCGCATCCTCCGCCACACTGATGGAAAATGCCGTACACCCGCTGTCCCGGTAAATATCTAACTGCTTTTTAGTCTCTTCTTCCGATACCATGTCATTTTTGTTAAAACAAATTACTGTGGGAACCTGTTCCGTCTGCATCATCAGCAGAAAACGGTCCAGGAGGTTGCAGTTTGGCTCCGGACTTGCCAGGGCAAACACTACCATGGCCTGGTCTACGTTTGCCACCGCCGGGCGGACCAACGCATTGGTCCTTGCCAGTATCTCCTGGATATTGCCAAGCTTTTTTTCTTCTGACAACACATGTATGTCCACATTATCCCCCACAAGAGGTTTGATTTTCTGATTGCGGAAACTTCCTTTGGCTTTACATTCGTACACGCCCCGATTTGGGACGTGTACATAATAGAAACCTCCGACGCCGCGGACAATCTTGCCCTGCATCACTTTCTAACCTTCTTAAATTCTACATTGTAGGAAGAACCTACCTGCACGCCGTTCTTGTAGACTGTCAGCGTACCGTTGCTCTCACTGGTTCCCTCCACCGGCAGCGTATATGGGAAGTCGGAATATTTCATATTTTTGGACTCTACAGTGGAACGGTTTCCATCCTGTTCCAGCACAAAATCTATCACTGCCTCCTCATCCTCACTGTCAAAGGGGTTCATGCTAATCCGGACATTGGCAACATATTTGTAATTCGGTGCCGCCGTAGGCTCTGCCGTCGGCTTCGGTCCTTTACTTACCGTAATCCGCACAGTAGTTCCCTTGGCAACCTCTTTGCCGCCCTCCTGACTCTGTGCAATAACCTCTCCCGCCGGTGAATCGGAATATTTATAAGTAACCTTGCCCGCTGTCAATCCAGCAGCCTCAATAGCACTGATTGCCTCATCTTCAGAGTATCCCCTGACGTTGGGCACCTCCACGTTGGTATTTTCTTTACCCTTGCTGACTACAACCGTAACCGTATCATCCTTTGCAACCTCGGAACCGGCTCCCGGCTCTGTGCGGATAACCTTTCCCTCATCCTGGGAATCACTGTATTCCTCACTTATGCTTGTTTTCAAACCGGCTGCCTCCAGCGCCTCCACCACGCTTTCTTTGCTCTGCCCGGTGTAATCTTCCAGCGTAATCTTTTTATCACTCTGGCTGATGGTAATGGTAACCGTACTATTTTCTTTTATCTCCGTTCCCTCTTTCGGATCCTGCTTGATTACCTCGCCCTCCTTGGCGTCGGACTCCTCATATTTCACAGATACTTTCAGATTCAGTGCCAGAAGTTCTGACTCGGCGTCCTCTTTATCCTTACCCACAACGTTAATCATCTTCACCATCTTTGCATTCTCCCCACCTTCCGGAGATGCTGTGGCAGAAGCTTTTGGCGATGCCTTTGGCTTATCGGAATTATTCCTGCTGCAGCCTCCTAACAGATATACTGCACCAATGACAATTGCCGTCACCAGAATAATCGCCACTATACCGCTTCCGATAAGAAGCAGCCGCTCCAGTTTCGGGTCGATATCTTCTTTTTCTTCTTCGCTTTCTTTTTCCTCCGGATTCTCCGGAACTTCCTCTTCCATCTGTATCTCCGGCATGACGCTTTCTTCTTCTGCCGGCGGTACTGCCTTGGCACTCTCCTTAATCTGGTTTAACTCTTCCTCCGTCATCTGGATGGTAGGACCTTCCGGCACGGTTCCCGGTATTACAACAAATTCCCCACCCGGCTGCATCAGTGCCCGCTTCAAATCACAAATCAGTGCCTCTGCCGTCATATAACGGTTATCCGGCTTCTTCTGCATACATTTTTTCACAATCTTATCCAGACTTAACGGAATCGTCGGGTCTGACTCAGACAGGGAAGGAGCCTCATCCTGAATATGCGCCAGTGCCACCGTCACAGTACTGTCCCCGGTAAATGGAACATGCCCGGACAGCATTTCGTATAAAGTGACGCCCAGAGAATAGATATCGCTCTTTTCATCACTGTATCCGCCTCTTGCCTGCTCCGGTGAAATATAGTGCACCGACCCCATGGCATTGGAGGTAATGGTATTGGAGGTAGCTGCTTTCGCAATGCCAAAATCCGTTACTTTTACCTTTCCCTCTTTAGAAATAATAATATTCTGGGGCTTGATATCCCTGTGAATAATATGGTTATCGTGTGCCGCCTGCATACCCTGGGCAATCTGGATAGCAATTCCGATGGATTCCTTCACCGAAAGCTTACCCTTACGCTCAATGAAGTTCTTCAGGGTGATGCCCTCCACCAGCTCCATAACAATATAATACAATCCGTCGTCCTCTCCGACATCGTAAACATTTACAATATTTTGATGGGAAAGTCCTGCAACTGACTGGGCTTCTGCCCGGAATTTTGCAACAAACTTTGCATCATTGCTGTATTCCTGTTTTAAAATCTTGATGGCGTCCATGCGGTTGAGACGATGGCACTTTGCCTTGTACACATCTGCCATGCCGCCAGAGCCAACCTTTTCTATAATTTCATACCGGTCACTTATTAACATTCCTGGTTTAATCATTTTCTCATACTCCTTATATCTGTACTAAAACTATGGCTATATTATCCTTACCACCATATTCGTTGGCCTTCTGCACCAGTTGTCTGCCTGCTTCCGGCAAATCCTGCGGGTGCTGCCATATAATACTGGCAATCTCATCATCTTCTATCATATTCGTAAGTCCATCGGAACACATGAGAATAATATCTCCCTCGTTCACTTCCAGTTCAAAATAATCCGGAACTACTGTAGCACTGGTTCCCAATGCACGGGTAATGATGTTCTTATTGGGATGGCTTCTGGCCTCTTCTTTATCAATCTCCCCGTTTTTCACCATCTCTTCCACAAGGGAATGGTCCTCCGTAATCTGTTGTAACCCATCCCGTAAAAGATACAATCTGGAATCCCCGATATTTGCCACATACAACGTACCCTCTATAATCACCGATGCCACCAACGTGGTTCCCATTCCCTCATACTCTTCATTGGCTCCCGCCTCCCCGTACACGACCCGGTTGGCATACCCAATGGCATCATCAAATACGCTGACTGGCGTAGTCAGTTCCGAACTAGCAATTAAATCGACGACCTTTGTGACACAAAGTCTCGATGCATAATCGCCTGCTCTGTGCCCCCCCATTCCGTCTGCGACAATGAATAAGTTCGGGAAACTACCCACGGCATTTTCATTACAATATAAATAGTCCTGGTTTATCTGTCTCTTTTGCCCAATATCCGTAATGGAAAATGACTTCATGTAGTTTCGCCTCCTTCGCTTTTATTTCGTAATTGTCCACAGGCAGCATCAATATCACTGCCTAACTCTCTTCTTATAGTAACATTTAATCGATATTTTTCAAGCATTATTTTGAAATTGCGAATATCCTTCTCGTCGGAACGGCTTCCCAGGCGCCCCTCCACCTGATTGAGAGGAATCAGGTTTATGTGGCAGTTCATCCCCCGGACCAGTTCTGCCAGTTGATCCGCACAGACCTTCGTATCATTTATTCCCTGCATCATGCTGTACTCGAAAGTGATGCGCCGCCCTGTTTTTTCTATGTAATATCTGCATGCGTCCCGAATCTCCTCCACACCGTAGCGGTTTGCCACCGGCATAATCTCCCTGCGCAGGGCGTCATTGGGTGCGTGCAGGGACAACGCCAGCGTTACCGACAGCCCCTCCTCTGCAAACTGCCGGATTTTATCTGCCAAACCGCAGGTGGACAGCGTAATATTCCGCTGACTGATATGTAAACCATCTGTATCTGAAACCATACGGATAAATTGTAACACATTTTCATAATTATCGAAAGGTTCACCCATACCCATTATTATTATATTCGAAACACGCTCTCCTGTCATCTTCTGAATTTCATAAATCTGGGAAAGCATCTCCGCCGGCGTCAGAGAGCGAATCAATCCCCCTGTGGTAGATGCACAAAAGCGGCATCCCATCCTGCACCCCGCCTGTGAAGAGATACAGACGCTGTTGCCATGATGATACTGCATCCACACGCTCTCTACGTGATTGCCGTCTGCCAGTTCCATTAAAAATTTGGATGTACTGTCCAATTTCGAGGTCTGCCGCTTTACAATCTGGCATCCATTTAATGTATAATTTTGTTTTAATCTTTCCCTCAACTCTTTGGATAGGTTGGTCATTTCTGAGAAATCTCTTACCAGCTTCACATGTATCCACTGGTATATTTGTTTTGCCCGAAATGTTTTTTCTCCCAGATTTTCCACAATCTCTTCTGTCAAAACCGGGAGCGTCATACTCATTAAGTCTTTTTTAAATTCGTTCATATTTCATTTACCCATATCTGTTCTTCTCTCATGCCAGCTGTGTTGACACAAATCTGGCATAATAAAATCCGTCGGTGTCTTCCACACCGGGCAGAAATGTACGCTCTTCCTCCAGACGAAAATCCAGATTTGATTCTATCCATTGCCGGTTTTCCGTATTTTCCTCCGGTCGTATGGTACATGTACTGTATAAAAGGTGTCCGCCGGGCTTCACATACTCCCCGGCACGACTTACAATCTCCCGTTGGAGGGAGACAAGCTCCCTGACAGAATCCGGTGTAATATGATACTTGATATCCGGCTTTTTTCCAATCACTCCCAGCCCGGAACAGGGCACATCCGCAATAACCACGTCTGCCCTCTGTATCCATGGTTCATCCCTGTCTCTGGCGTCAAACACCTTCGCCTCTACCCCGGACATCCCCAGCCGTCGAATATTTTCCTGTATTAAATTTACTTTATAGTTTGTTAAATCCCGTACCGATACCTTTCCCTGCTTTCCGGCAAGCATGGCGCTAAACAAGCTTTTTCCGCCCGGCGCCCCACAGACGTCCACTACTGTATCACCCGGCAGAATTCCCGCCGAAGAGACCGCCATCTGGGAACTGATATCCTGTACAAAGAATTTTCCTTCTTCATATCCCGGAAGAGACTGTATGGATGGAACGCGAATCAGTTTTAACGCCCCCGGCACACGGGCATCCGCTTCCCACACAATTCCAGCAGCATCCAACTCCTTCCCAAAACTGTCCAAATCTGCCTGAAACCGGTTGATTGCCAAAGTAAGGGTTCTTTCCTCATAATATGATGCAAAAATCTGCTCCGCCTCTTCCCTTCCAAACCATGAAATATACTCCGATACCAGCCACTCTGGCATCGAGTATATGACAGACAGCTGTGATATTTCGCCATTTAACAGCTCCCGGTAATCCAGACACAAACCGTCTCTCGATATGGTACGAAGCACCCCATTTACGTAGCCCCGCAGTCCATTAAATCTTTTTTTAACAGTTAATTTTACCGCTTCATTACATGCGGCGGAAGGTGGAACACTATCCATATATTTTAACTGGTACACTCCCATCCGCAAGATATTCCGGATCACTGGCTTCATCTTTTTTACTTTTACCTTTGAAAAGCGGTTTAATATATAATCCAACTCGATGCACCGCTCCACGGTGCCCTCCACCAGCCTTGCCAAAAAGCTTCGCTGCTGTTTTGTCAACTGTGGGTTAGCTTCCCATATGCTGTGCAGGGATGTATCGCAATGGACCTGCTCCTCCAGCACTTCCATAATGGAGGTAAGTGCCAGTCCCCGGATATTCGCTTCCGCCATAGGAAGCCCCCTTTCCAATAGAATTTCTTACTTACCCAGCACCGTTCCCTGTTCCAGCGGAACGCCACGCAAAAACGCCTCCGTACTCATGCGTTTCTTTCCTTCCAGCTGCAAAGACAAAATCTGCAACGCATCCTCTCCAGTCTGGACGGTAATATATGTCCTGGCAGTTTCCAAAATCTCTCCCGGCGTTCCCTGTCCTGGCGACGGAACCACCTTTGCCTCCCAAATCTTCAACGTCTTGCCACCTAAGCTTGTATATGCACTGGGCCACGGATTTAAACCTCGAATTAACCTCTCAATTTCTGATGCAGGCTTTGAAAAATCCAGTTTCCCCAATTTTTTATCTAACATCTTTGCATAAGTATGTTCCGAATGCTTCTGTGGTGTCCGGGAAATCGTTCCCTTCTGCAGTCCTTCCAGCGTGCGAAGAATCAGCGGACCACCCAGAACCATCAATTTATCATGCAGACTGCCCCCAGTCTCCGTATCTGTCAGAGGAATCTCTTCCTTTAAAAGCATATCTCCCGTATCCAGCCCTTCATCCATATACATGGTGGTTACTCCAGAAGCTTTCTCCCCCTCAATGACCGCCCACTGAATCGGAGCTGCACCCCGGAGTTTTGGAAGCAGGGACGCATGTACATTGATGCAGCCGTACTGCGGCAAATCCAGAATGCGCTTCGGCAGAATCTGCCCGAAGGCAACCACCACAATGGCGTCCGGATTCCACTGTTTCAAAATCCCATAGGATTCTTCCTCTTTAATACGCACCGGCTGATGCACCGGCACATCATACTTTACCGCCAATTCCTTCACCGGCGTCATCTGCACCTTGCCGCCTCTGCCCTTTGGTTTGTCGGGCTGGGTGACTACTCCCACCACCTGATGTTCGCTTTCTAACAGCGATTCCAGCGTAGGTACCGCAAAATCCGGTGTTCCCATAAAAACAATCCGCATGGTTTCCTCTCCTTTTCATCCAGTTCTGCCCACTGCAAAACCTTTTCATTCTGTCCTCTGCAGGAAATATATTAATCCTGTCTTACATCCTGCAGTTCCCCTTCCATCTTATCCATATATAAAATACCGTCCAGATGGTCGATTTCATGGCAAAATGCTCTGGCGAGAAGTTCTTCTCCCTCCAGGACTATCTCTTCCATATCAAGATTATATGCCTTTACTTTTACATAATTGGGCCTTGTAACCTGTCCTACTTTATTTGGAACACTTAAGCATCCCTCTCCTCCTGTCTGGCTTCCATCACTTTCAATAATCTCCGGATTGATGAGGATAATGGGGCTGTCCTGCTCCTCCGTCACATCAATCACCACAATTCTCTTGCGAACCCCCACCTGGGGTGCGGCAAGCCCCACTCCCTGGGCATCATACATGGTCTCTAACATGTCCTCCACCAATGTACGAATTTTATCCGTCACTTCATGAACCGGTTTACAGGTCTTTGTCAAAATTTCATCCCCTACATATCGAATATTTCGTAATGCCATATCTGTTCTCCTTTTCTTTTTGGATAGAGGCTGGTCTTCCATCGGATTTCGGCCTCCATTCCTATCAATAATTCCCCATAGGGTTAAAATCAAATTGTATCATAGTGTCACCATACTCTGTATGCTCTCTGTAAAATGCGGCAATCCGGTTCTTTCTATCCCGGAGAACCGTGTAGTCCTTACACTTTACATAAATCACACGCCGGTATGTATCCCTGGCTTTTGCCAGTGCCGCAGGCGCCGGTCCAATCACTGCCGTACCTCCTGCTTCCTTTAAAAGCTGTGCGATTCGTCCCGCAAACGCATCGGCAGATTCCTCCCTGACTGAAAACACCAATATAGCAAGTATATTGGAAACTGGCGGATATTGCAACAGTTTTCGGTATGCCATCTCTTTTTTGTAAAAAGCTTCATAGTCTCCTGACGCTGCCGTCTGAATGCAATAATGTTCTGGCTGATAGGTCTGAATAACGACTTCACCGGGTTTTTCACCTCTTCCTGCCCTGCCTGCCGCCTGTGACAGCAGCTGAAAGGTCCGCTCTGCCGCCTGAAAATCTCCCACCGACAAGGACATGTCCGCCGCAAGAATACCCACCAGCGTCACACCCGGAAAATCGTGACCTTTTACTATCATCTGGGTGCCAATAAGAATATCCGCTTCTTTGTTGGCAAACTTTGCAAGAATCTCCTCGTGTCCATTCTTGCCAGAGGTAGTATCCGCGTCCATCCGCAGCACCCTTGCCCCGGGAAACAGTTCCTTTACCATCTCCTCCACCTTCTGGGTACCTGTGCCAAATCCGGCAATATACTGGCTGCCACAGGAAGGACATGTCTCCACCATGTCCTGCTCATATCCACAGTAATGACAAACCAGCCTTGTGCTCCCCCTCCCCCTGCGGTGGGTAGTCAGGGAAATGGCGCAGTGGGGACAATTCACCACAAAACCACATTTTCTGCAGGAGACAAATCCTGCATACCCTCTGCGGTTTAAAAACAAAATACTCTGCTCTCCCCGAGAAATTCTATCACTTAAAAGTTCTTTTAACTCTCTTCCAAACATGCTTCGGTTCTTTTTTGCAAACTCCTGCCGCAAGTCTGTAATCCGAACCCGGGGAATGGTTCCCTTACCTGCCCGCTCACTCAGACGATATAATTTATATCTTCCACTTCCTGCACGATAATATGCTTCCAAAGACGGCGTTGCAGAGCCCAGCACCACACTGGCGCCAGCCATGGACGCTCTCTGGATTGCCACTTCCCTGGCATGGTATTTAGGAGGAGAATCACTTTTATAACTGCCCTCATGCTCCTCGTCCATTATAATTAAACCTAAATTTGAAAACGGTGTAAACACCGCAGATCTGGGGCCTATCATGATGTCAATCTCCCCCTGCTTCGCCCGCAGGTACTGGTCGTACCGCTCGCCCCCCGACAATCTGGAATGCATGATGGAAATCCTGTCCCCAAACCGTCCATAGAAACGGTTTACGGTCTGAAAGGTAAGGGCAATCTCCGGAATCAGCATAATGACCTGTTTCCCCTGGGCAAGCACCCCCTCAATCATTTCCATATAGACCTCGGTTTTTCCACTTCCCGTTATACCGTGAAGCAGATAAGTTCCTCTTTTACCGGCATCATATTCCGACAAAAAATCTTCCACAATTGCCTTCTGTTTCCCATTTAAGCAAATAGCCTGTCCTGCCGTGGTTCTGGCATGCAGCGGATTGCGGTACATGGTCTGGCTCTCCACAGTAAGAATGCCTTTTTCCTCCAGTTTTTTCACTACGGAGGCCTGTATATGCAGACGGTGCAGCACATCATCATAAGAAATCCGCTCCGTCTCCAGAAGCGCCTGTAACAATCTTGCCTGCGCCACATAATGCTTCCGGTTACATTCCTCCAGACAATCTACCACTTTCTCCCTGGCAACCGCCAATTCCAGCCATCGCTCCTGTCTGGCGCGAACCTGCTTTTTTACGGGCAAAACTGTCTTTAAAGCGTCATTTAACGTCGAACCATAATTGTCATGAATGAAATACGCTAATGCCAGCAGCTGGGATTCTATCACCACTCCCTCATGAAGAACCTCCTGTATCTCCTTAATCTTTTCCACATCGTAAGCCGGCTTTTTTGTGACGGAAACTACATATCCTTTCAAGGGACGGTTTCCCTTTCCAAAGGGTACCTGCACCAGCGTTCCCACAGAAATATCAGGTGCCAGTCGTTCTGGCACCCGGTATTGAAATGTTTTATCCAGTTTTTGCAATGATCGGTCAATTATCACATCTGCAAATAACATAAACTTCTCTTTGCTCCTTTTCTCTGGTGGACACTGTATTTTCACAAACAAATCCTCTTTTAATCTACATCTGTCGTATGGAAAACTTCCTGTTTTCTAGTATCTTCCAGCAAACCTACAGATTATTTTTACCTTACCTTGGCGCCGATGAAATTGCCGTCCTGGACAATCTCTGCCACAATCTCTCTCTCATCCATGGGATACTTCTTGCCGCAAATCTCCTGGTAATCTTCATGTCCCTTACCGGCAAGCACAATCACATCACCCTCCTGCGCCTTTTCAATGGCATAGCGGATGGCTTCTTTTCTGTCGATAATCGTCACATACTCTCCCTGGGCCCGTTTTACCCCGGTGACAATGTCCTCCAGGATATCCTCCGGCTTTTCATCACGGGGATTGTCGGAGGTAACAATGGTCAGGTCCGCCAGCCTGGAAGATACCTCTCCCATCTCGAAACGCCGCTCTTTGGAGCGGTTTCCTCCACAGCCAAACAAACATACCAGACGTCCCGGTTCATATTGACGCAAGGTGGTCAACAGACTCTCTAAACTCATGGCATTGTGAGCATAATCAATCATCACCGAAAATGCATTGGACACGGGAAGCAGTTCCACCCGTCCCTTTACCTTAATATCCACCAGCGCCTTTGCAATGTCTTTCTCTGCCACTCCAAAGTGCCTGCAGATGGCAATGGCTGTCATGGAATTATATACACTGAACCGCCCTGGAATATCAATCTCCACATCCATGTCCAGGAGTCCGCTCATATGATATGCCACCCCAATGGTTCCCTCCCGGTTTAACAGATGAACATCTGTGGCGCGAAGGTCCATATTCTCTCCGAAACCATATGTTTCCACCTCGCAGGTATGACCCTCCAAAATCCGGTCAAGGTGGGCGTCATCCCCGTTGAAAATCCCCTGCCTGCACTGTCGGAACAACCGGCTCTTACACTCGGCATAATCCTCAAAATCCTTATGCTCATTGGGACCGATGTGGTCTGGCTCCAGGTTGGTAAAAATACCGTAATCAAAGATAAAACCTGCCACTCGGTGGAGCATCAGCCCCTGGGAAGAAACCTCCATCACCACGCATTTGCATCCGCTGTCCACCATCTGGCGGAAATAGGACTGCACCATGTAGGACTCCGGCGTGGTGTTAGCAGACGGAATCCGGGTATCCCCGATAATCGTCTCGATGGTGCCAATGAGCCCCGTCTTATATCCGGCATTTTCCAATATCTCCCGGACCATATAGGTTGCCGTAGTCTTACCCTTGGTTCCAGTGATACCGATGGTGGTCAGTTCCCTTGCG
>CAZSGT010000025.1:0-11639 GCA_964606215.1 uncultured Lachnospiraceae bacterium | reverse complement strand
AGTACGGGCGGCGTTTACAGAACCACCGTTTGATATTGCGATCCTCCGCCAGGGTGAAATATTTGTATTCGCCGGAGTCTGTACGCCAGTCCGGGAAATATTTATTAAGCAGTGAAAAAGAGCGGTTTACCAGTTTGAGCTGGTAAGTACGGTTTTTGTAACGGTTAAATTCCTTGAAACGCAGATAGATGTGCCGGAGTACCAGACAAACCAGCTGGTCCCGGAACTCGTCAAACAAATCCAGTTCCTTGAAACGCTTGCACAGCAGGGCGAGAGAATCAATCATCTGAATACGGTTAAAATTGAAAGTGGCTGTGATGGAATCTTCCCGTTCTACAATATAATAGTAAAGTTCTTCATCAACCTTTGATACCTTTGAGGCGCTGGCGATGAGAGGATACATGGTACAGATATCCTCAAAAATCAATCCCTTTGGAAAGGTAAGCCCGGTACGGTCAAATAAGTCCTTTTTAACTAATTTATTCCACGCATAAGGTGCGTTAATCTCTATGAGGTTTTTGTTTTCCTTTGCAGATGCATTGTAAAACTTGTTGTTGCCAATCTGGGCGCTTTTCATGTTTTTCTTTGCATCGTTTACTTTATAGTAGGCGCAGATAACGACCTCAGAATTTTCTTCCATGGCTTTGTTGTAGAGCTTTTCGTACATGGTGATGTCCACGTAATCATCGCTGTCCACAAAAGCCACAAATTCACCGGTAGCATATTGCATACCGTAGTTCCGCGCATCTGACAGACCGCCGTTTTCTTTTATATATCCAAATACCTTGTCCGGATATTTGGCAGTATAGCAGTCGATAATCTCCTGGCTGTTATCCGGGCTGCCGTCATTGACGACAATGATTTCAATATCATCTAACGTCTGATTTACTAAAGACTCCAAGCACCGCTCCAGCCAGGCCTCCACGCCATATACGGGAACGATAATGCTTACTTTTTTATTCACGAAAGGGTCCTCCTCATATAAAAATGTACTACTCCTGTCTGTATCGTCAGAGTATCATCCCTATTTATTCAAATAACAGTATTCATATAATTATATCAAGTTTATTGGAAATAAGCAATGCAAAACATAAATATCTTGACAATAAAATTACATGCTATTATATATAAATGGTATGTATTTTTATTTTTGTAAGTTCAGAAGATTATAAGGCGGTGTAAGTGCGAAAATATGCACTTGTTAAGGAGGAATGTCATGCAAAGTGTTGTATATCCCGTGCTTGGAAACCAGACCTGCCTGCCCTTTTATTTATCGGGAATAGGCATTGCAGAGCCGGAGTACCACATTGTAAGAGACAGTGGTCTGGTGTCACATCAGATTCTATTTACCAAAGAGGGAGAGGGGAATATCTATGTGGAGGGAGAGCAGTATCATGCTGTGCCGGGAAATATATTTTATATTGCACCGGGGATTCCCCATGAGTACTTCCCTGTAGATGGAAAGTGGACAACCTGTTGGACGGTGTTCCGGGGAGATTATCTGGAAATGCTTATGAAGCGCATGGGGTTCCCGGAGTTTGTCTGTAAGGATACGGCAGATTTATCTGTGCTGGAAAGAGGCTTTGGCCGCCTGCTTGCAGCGGCGGGTCATGCCGATGGACAGGAAGCTTGTTCCGGGCTTTTATATGGATATATTATGAATGTGCAAAGTATTTTGTTTTCTGGTGCGGAGGTGGGAGCAAGGGGATTTGTGGAGCAGAGCCTTGTGTACATGGACACACATTATCCAGAGGATATCAGTCTGGAAGAATTGTCTGGTTTGTGTCAGGTGTCCAAACAGCATTTTTGCAGGGTGTTTAAGGAAAAAACAGGGATGCGTCCCATGGAATATCTTGCGCGCAAGCGGATACTGGAAGCAAAAGTGCTTCTGTGCGGCACGGACGCCAGTGTGGGCCAAATCGGACAAAGTGTAGGGTATAATGATTTGACGTATTTTGGCATGGTATTTAAGAAATATGAGGGGGTTTCACCCAGTGAATTCCGAAAGACGAGAATGAGTGTGGTCTTGTAGGAGTTTTCCTTCTATTGTAGATGTTCATATTTTTAGAATTAGAGAAATATTTGAGATTGCGGCATGCTTCGGCGTGGCGTAAAATAATATTATGACTTAAGCGGTATTATATGTGGTATGTAACTGTTTAGCAGCGGCAAAACATACGTGTGCAACATCGGAATGGAGGCGGTTTTTTGAAGAAGAAAAAATTATGGAAACGTCTGGGGGTAAGTTTGATGAGTATCTCACTGGCAGTTAGCGGAATCCCCGTGGGGGTGGCACAGACAGCGTCCGCTGCGGCGGCAAAAGATTACAGTATTCTTTTGGACGGCAATGATATTGGAACAGAAAATGTTAATGGTTTGACCTGGAAGGGATTTGGTCTTCTCAGCGCCAATTCCACCAGTGATTTGCTTATGGACTACAAATCACAGAATCCAGAAGCCTATGCAGAGCTTTTGCAGTATTTATTTGGAGGGGAATATCCGCTGATAAATCATGTGAAGCTGGAAATGGGAAATGACAGGAACACGTCCACTGGCTCAGAAGCAGCTACAAAGAGATATGAAGACGAGCCGGCAAACGTTTTGCGCTGTTCGGGCTGGCAGCTGGCAGCAGACGCCAAAAAGATAAATCCGGATGTGAAGATTAGTATTCTCCGCTGGAGAGAGCCGGGCTGGGTAACGACCAATGAGCAATATTATCAGTGGTATAAGGAGACCATATTGGAGGCTTACAAGCAGTATGGATTTATGGTTGATTACGTAAATCCCAACACCAACGAATACTGGGGCGGCGATTATGATGTGGAGCGCACGAAACTGTTTTCGGACTGGATTGCCGAGGAAGATGATAAGAGTATTCCGGATGATACGGCGAGAGCATTGTTTCAAAAAATAAAACTGGTAGTGGGAGATGAGGCTTCTACAGTCAGCGTTGATTTGGGAAACCGTTTGCGGAAAGATTTACAGGCGGTAAAGCAAAAGGCAGGTAAGGATGTTCTGGATGAAAATGGCAATCCTGTATATCTCTATGATGGCAGGTTTTTTAACGCTGTAGATGTGGTTGGATACCATTATAGTCCGTCGGATGACAAGAACGACACTATGAAGTGGCTGGCAGATACGGCAGACAAAGAGGTGTGGAACAGTGAGGCACAGGCAACATTTTCCAACTCCGCATTCCGTCCGTCCAACAATGTAAAAGACCCATCGGTGGCAGGAACCGGCATTGGCGGCACGGGAAGTGCGTTGGAGATGGGCAACACATTCATCAAAGGATTTGTACAGTCCAGACGCACCCATGTAATTTACCAGCCGGCAATTGGCTCCTTCTACGAGGGCGGTCAGTATTCTTTTAAAGAATTAGTCAGCGCCAGAGACCCCTGGTCCGGATGGATGCACTATGATGCTGGACTTCTGGTGCTTGCCCATGTCAATAAGTTTGCAGTCACCGGCTGGGAAAATGAAGATAACACAGCGGGTATCTGGCGGGGCGTACCCCAGGCGAGTAAGTCCACTGCCGAGGGAATCAATCCGGTCAACGGCCGGAACGGGGAAGAAAATTATATGACCTTGGCGTCTCCGGCAAAAGACGGATTTTCTACCGTTATTGTAAATGACAGCGAGTATCCTATGACATACCGTATCCAGACGAAAAATATGAAATTAAAGGCAGACCAGAAACTGGCTGTCTGGGAGACCAGAGCAGCAGACGACGGCGCTTTTAATGAAAATTATCTGAAGCATATAAAAGATGTATCTAAGGATGCTAAGGGAAATTATGTGGTGACGGTAAAACCTTACTCGATTGTCACGGTGACAACGCTGGATGTGGCAAAAAGTGAAGAACATACGAAAACCCTTCCTGTAGAGGGAGAGCGCACGGTGCTGGATACGGATGCTACCGGAGACGTGCAGGATGTGCATAGTGAGTATCTGTACGCTGACGATTTTGTCTATGAAGGAAAAACCGTGCCAGTATTGGATGGAAAGGGTGGATTTACCGATGAGAAATTAAACTACATAGATGCCAGGGGTGGAGACACCGGCGCCATGGCAAGGTATGTACACAATATACAGGGACGTTTTGAAACATATAAGACGGAGGACGGCAATTATGTCCTGCGTCAGCAGTATGATAAAAAGTCACAGGGATTAACAACTTCATGGAATTCGGGAGACGCAAACGCCGCCATTGGAGATTTCCGCTGGATGAACTATACGGCAGAGGTGGATGTGCTTTTTGAGACAGAGGAGACCGAAAAAGAAAAAGATATGCCTTATGGCATGCTTGCTATCCGACAGACCGGAGGCGGAGGCGATGGGGCCAGGCTGGAGCGGGCATCCGGCTATACGTTGAAGGTAAAACAGACCGGAGCGTGGGAGCTGTACCGAAGAAAGGATGTAGTGGCATCCGGAGATGCGCCGGAAGGTTTCCAAAAGGGAGCGAATGTCTGGAATCACCTGAAGCTTGAGGGAGCGGAAAATGTCATTCGTGGATATATCAACGATGAACTGGTTGTCACATATGAGGATGAACAGCCGATTACTTCCGGGCGAATCGGTCTGGGCTGCGCCTATACATTTACCCAGTTTGATAATCTGAAGGTTACAAAGATAGATGGATATGCGCCATATTACGAAGAATATCTTGACAACATGGAGACCTATGATTTAACTCCCCAGAAGAATGCCAAGCTTATTTACAGCATTCGTAACTGGAACCATGCCAATGGCAAGGGGATGTTTGTCTACCAGAGAAGTATGTCGGAGAGCACGGCAGCAGACGCCAAGATGAAATACACTTTTACCGGAACCGGATTTGACATTCTTGCAGGAACCGGCAACACGGCAAAGATTCGAGTGATTGTGGATGACAAGATGGTTACGCAGCTGGAAGAAACCTATAAAGCAGAGGATATGAATGCGATATATTCATTATCGGGGCTGGAATATGGTAAGCATACCATGCGGCTGGAGGTGGTGGAAGGAACGCTGTCCATAGACGCCATCGGCATAATCGGCAAGGTGTATGGAGATGCATACAAGGGAACCTGTAAAAAGCAGTGGACACAGGCATCACCGGAAAATCCAGAGGACTTTGTAGAAAAGAAACCGCAGACACCGACGCCGACGCCTTCACCCACGCCGGAGGAGACTGTGAAGAAGGGAACAAAGCTGGAGACCAAGACGGCGAAGTACTGTGTCAGTGATGTAAAAAAGAAGACTGTAGAATACGTGGCGCCAAAGAAAACCTCCGTGACAAGTGCAAGCATTCCGGATACTGTGAAAGTTACTCTAAACGGCAAAGAGGTATCTTTCAAAGTGACAGCCGTTCAGGGAAATGCCTTTGCAAAATGTAAAAAACTGAAATCAGTCACCCTTGGCAAGAACGTAACAAAAATAAATGCGGGCGCCTTCAAGGGATGTTCTAAACTGAAGAAGATAACCATAAAGAGCACAGGATTGAAATCTGTTGGGAAAAATACTATAAAGGGCATTCACAAAAAGGCGGTTATCAAGGTGCCAAAATCAAAAGTGGCAAAGTATAAAAAACTCTTCAAAAAGAAAACGGGATTTGGGAAAAAGATGAAGGTAAAATAATATTTTAACTATCAAACCGGCAGGGATGTTTCCCTGCCGGTTTTTAATTACAATAAATCGGCTTCCTAACACCCATACAAATATCTTGACAACAGAAATGAATATTACTATGATATGAGAGTGGGGAGGTGTCAGTTTTTATTAAGGAGGAATTATGCAGAGGGTAAAGAGTGTAGATATCTTTAAGGCAGTTGGTATTATTTGTATGTTATGTGGGCATACATCCATGTGTCCGGAATTTCTGGCCAAATACTTTACTTGTTTTTATATGCCGATGTTTTTTTGCATATCTGGTTATTTTTATCACGAAACAACGATATTAAATACGATAAAGAAAAAAATGGCCTCTTTATTAGTGCCATATTTTTGTACAGGATTTTTAGGTATTGTCATTTACTATTTCTTTTTTTATTCACAGTATGCTTTAAACGATGCGTTGGACTCTCTTTTTTTGCATCCCCATAATCTTCCCTCACTTGTTGGTGCCCTTTGGTTTTTAGTGGCGTTATTTTGGGCTGAAATTATATTTACTTTACTAAAGAAAACACATTCTGAATTATTGCTTGGAATTGGATGCATGGTATTGGCACTAATTGGCTGCTCCATGCACTATTTTACAGAATTCCGTCCTATATGGTGTCTTGATTCTGCCATGACTTCTATAGGTTTTATATATATTGGGTATCTGGCACATAGATTTAAAAACTCCAAAGTAATACATAGAGTTTTTAATATGCCATATTATATTATTGTGCCATTGTTGATTGTTAACATTTATATGTCTTCTTATAACCATATAACAATGTGGGAGAATGTATATCAGAATATTCCGTTATTTTGGATTAATGCACTGATTGGTTCTGTTATATGGTATAATATTTCCAGATACATTGATAATGCCAGATTTAAAGAGGGTAGATGGCTTGCAAATATGATGTCGTACATAGGATGTAATTCTATAGTATTCCTGTGCTTAAATATGCTCATTCTTGGCGTTTATAAAAAAATAATAATAATTGCATATGGTTGGCCGCAGGGACTGATACAACAGAATATATGGTTTGTCGTTTTACTTGTTTTTGCGTTGCTGGTTCTTATGGGTATTGCCCAGCTGAATATCCGGAGGAAAGAGTTGTTTAATCATATAAGGAAACAAATTTTAGAGAAGCGACATAAAAAAAGAACTCAGAAGCCTTCTGAATAATTTGATTTAAATGTTGTTGCATAACTGTGGAGATATAAAAGGAGAATTGATATTTTCATAAGATTATGATAATATATTATTTTTAGAATGGATGAATTTGGGAGTTAGTTTGAAAAATTTATTTTTCATATGCGGGATTTGTGTCTGTGCGCACTTGGCACAAACCCGTTATGCGTAAAGAATGTGCGCAGAAATGGGGACTTATATGATTAATTTTAATGTACCACCAGTTACAGGAAATGAATTAAAGTATATTTCAGAAGCAATTGAAAATGAAAAAATATGTGGGGATGGAAGTTTTACGAAAAAGTGCAATCAATGGCTGGAAGAACAGTTTCATACCTCGAAGGCACTTCTGACCACATCCTGTACGCATGCGACAGAAATGGCTGCTTTATTATTGAAGATTCAGCCGGGGGATGAGGTGATTATGCCTTCTTATACTTTTGTGTCAACAGCCGATGCGTTTGTTATGCGAGGAGCAACGGCTGTATTTGTGGATATCCGGCCAGATACTATGAATATAGATGAAACACAAATTGAGGGAGCGATTACAGATAAGACCAGGGCAATTGTTCCAGTACATTATGCAGGTGTAGGCTGCGAAATGGATACCATTATGGAACTGGCAGAAAAATATCATCTGGCAGTTGTGGAAGACGCGGCACAGGGGATGATGGCTTCCTATAAAGGAAAAGCATTGGGAACTATTGGCGATTTTGGATGCTACAGTTTTCATGAAACGAAGAATTATTCTATGGGAGAGGGTGGTGCCCTGTTGATTAGAGAGGAAAGATATATTGAAGATGCTGAAATTATCCGGGAGAAGGGGACTAATCGTTCTAAGTTTTTCAGAGGACAGATTGACAAATATACATGGGTTGAGGCAGGTTCCTCTTATTTGCCAAGTGATATGAATGCAGCGTATTTGTGGGCGCAGTTAGAAATGGCAGAAGAGGTCAATCAAAAAAGATTAAGCATATGGGAAGCATATTATCAAAATCTGAAAGTTCTGGCTGATAAGGGATACATTGAACTTCCGTATATTCCAAAGGAATGTACACATAATGCGCATATGTTTTATATTAAGGTAAAAGATAATGAAGAAAGAAGTCGTTTGATTGATTTTTTAAAGAAAAAGGAAATTCTGGCAGTTTTTCATTATATACCACTTCACAATTCGCCGGCAGGGCAGAAGTATGGAAGATTTGCAGGAACAGATAAATATACAACAAAGGAAAGTGAAAGATTGCTTCGTTTGCCATTATTTTTTAGTTTGGAATTATCTCAGGTAGATTATATTTCTGAATGTGTGAAGGAGTTTTTTTCATAATAATTTAAGAGGAGTGTGGGAATAGTGTGTTTTCAGAGTTTACGTTAAATCTGTTTGCTTGAAGGAGGCAGCGATATAATGGCAGGATTTGATGAGTTATATGTCGGTCAGGAGTATACCAAAACATTTAATGTAACAGAGGAAAAAGGACGTATGTTTGCAGAAGTGTCACAAGATTACAATTTACTCCATTTTGATGAAGAGTATGCTTCGTCCACAATGTTTAAAGGAAGAATCGCACACGGAATGTTAGTTGCCAGTTTTATATCCGGAGTACTTGGGAATGATTTTCCAGGGACGGGTACGGTGTATCTGGGACAGGAATTACAATTTGTTCGCCCGGTTAGATATGGTGATAAAATATCTGTGGTCATTAAAATTATGGAGAAAGATAACGAAACGAAAAAAATGAAATTGAGTACTGTATGTAGAAATCAAAATGGAAAAAATGTAATTGAAGGTTATGCATATATCATGAAGAAAGATTAGAGGTGATACAGATGTCAAAAGTGTCTTTTGTCGATGATAATTTGATTTTAGGTGATTGTTATATAAAAAGAGATTATGCTGCATTAAGAGAAATGATTTTGAATAATGAGTTTGATGCGACAGAATCATTGGTAGAAGAAGGAGAACTTTTTGGGTTTCATGTTACAAAAAATGTGCCGGTTTCAACCATCTATAATATGGATTGTTATGTGGTGAAATTTGTTTTCTCCGGTGTTTCACAATTGCATGATGATAGACAGGAAGAAATATTGAAGCAATTATTATCAGGGGTTAATAATTTTATTCTTTCTCATCCGGGCTACTATAATTTGAGAGTACCGACCCATATTGTAGATTTGTTAAAAGCTGTGAATAGTGTATTTTCTAATATTATGTTTTGTGGCGGAACCGTCGAGGAGATAGTCCATGGAAAAAGCGTAGACCATTGTAATAGGAATGGTCTTATTATAGATTTTGCGGATAGAGAATATATTGAAAAATACAAGACAGAGTTAATGGATATGACATTAGAGTCTTTTAAATCTTATCAAGGACAATATCACATTTCTAATGTCACACAGAACAAGGCTGGTCTTATTTATGAACAGTGGATAAAAAATACGATGGATTCCCTGGAAACGGAGCATGTAATAATAGCGCGCAAAGATGATATCCCCATAGGATTTGTGACTATCAAAGAGACAAATCAAGCAGTTGAAGGGATTTTATCTGCTGTCAATCCAATGTACAGAAAGTTAGGGGCTTATAAGGCTATGATTGCATATTTGATAAATTATGCAAATCAAAATAAAAAAAGTTTTGTTACCAGTACACAATTTGACAATTATATAGTGCAGGGAGTATGGAATTCTTTGGGATTGAAACCTTTCTATTCTATATATAACCTGCATATTGATAACAGGAAACAGGATAAAGACATAGGAAGAGTAGGAGAAAAATAACATGAAAATTTCTATTGTAATCCCTTGCTATGGTTCAGAATTAACCATCGAAGATGTTGTGAAAGAAATTAAAGAAACATTAAAAAAAAGAAATGATTCTTTTGAAATAATACTTGTAAATGACTGTTCGCCAGACAATGTCTGGGAGAAAATTATGCGATTGAGTGAGCAGAATTCGGAAGTCAGAGGTATCTGTCTTGCTAAAAATTTCGGACAGCATTCTGCGCTAATGGCTGGATATCGGTGTGCGGAGGGAGATATTGTCGTATCTATGGATGATGACGGACAGACTCCAGCTGATGAGATGTATAAATTAATAGATAAACTGGATGAAGGATATGATGTTGTTTATGCAACCTATGACAATAAGCAGCACAGTGGTTTTCGGAATTTTGGAAGTAAAGTGAATGATTATATGTGTGAAAAATTATTAGGAAAACCAAAGGGGCTTATGGTAACAAGTTATTTTGCTGCAAAAAAGTTTGTGATTGAAGAAATATGCAGATATCGTAATCCATACACATATATTATTGGTCTGATATTCCGGACTACAAATAATATCGGTATGGTGCCTGTGACACATCGTGCCAGAGTACAGGGAAATTCAGGATATACTTTAAAAAAGCTTTTGGGATTGTGGATGAATGGTTTCACAGCTTTTTCAGTGAAACCTTTACGGATAGCTACGATGTCTGGTGTTGTGTTTGCGATAATTGGTTTTTTATATGTGATATATATCTTAATAAATAAGTGTATAAATCCTGCAGTTCCCGTTGGCTGGAGTTCTACTATAGCTGCAATCATGATTGTTGGCGGTGTCATTTTATGTATGTTAGGCATGATTGGTGAGTATTTAGGCCGAGTGTATATTAGTATTAACGATGCGCCGCAATATGTAATCAAGGAGTCAACGGATGATGAAGAGAGATAAAAAAACGATATTGTTATTAAATCTTGCATTTTTTTTATATTCCTTCACAAGTGTCATGTCTAAGTTTGCCGCAGGAGAAGAATTCTTAACCATGGAATGGCTGTTTTGCTATGGGGCAATGTTATTCTTGTTGATGGTTTATGCTGTTTTGTGGCAGTTTGCTTTAAAGAAAGCAGATTTGATTACAGCATATGCTAATAAAGCAATAGTTGTTATATGGGGAATGATATGGGGACTGTTGTTTTTTCATGAACATATCAGCTTGTTGAAAGGAATTGGTATACTTGTCATTATAGCTGGTATTGTTGTTTTGTCAAAAGGAGAGAAAGATGCTTAATTATATCATTATATTTTTAGTGTCTGTGTTAATTTCGTCGGTATCCCAGGTGATTTTGAAAACAAGTGCCAATGAGGAGCACGACAATAAAATAAAAGAAATATTAAATATAAAGGTAATTTTTGCATATGGACTTTTTTTTGGAGCCACCTTACTTACCATGCTGGCATATCGTAAAGTGCCCCTGTCTATGGGGGCAGTGTTGGAAACGACAGGATATGTGTACGTTGCCATATTAGGAAAATTGGTATTGAAAGAAAGGCTGGATAAATATAAGGTTTGTGGCAATTTGTTGATTATTATGGGAATTATTATATTTAGTATAGGGTAATGTCTTACAGTGGGGCGATTGCCCTCTTGTTTTTATTATTTTAAATGTATGGAGGAGATGGAGAAAATGATTAAAAAGAAATTTGTACCCAAAAATATATATGCATGGTACACCCTTCTTTTTATTGCCGTTAGTATAGTTGTTTTTGGTCAGCTGCTGATTTTTAATAAAACTTTGATTTGGGATATAGATGGATATCTACAGTGGTATCCGATGTTTGTCAAATTTCAGAATTCGTTCCATGATTTATTTGCTGGTAAAGGTTTCCCCCTTTGGGACTGGAGTATTGGTCTTGGTTTGGATTATTTGTCAAACTTTGCCCATATCGTTTTTGATCCCTTCAGCTACCTTGCATTATTTTTTTCCAATGCACATGCAGACATTGCCTATTCTCTTGTCATTGTCGTAAAATTATACGCAGCAGGTTTGGTTG
>CAZSGT010000024.1:0-11720 GCA_964606215.1 uncultured Lachnospiraceae bacterium | reverse complement strand
ATGTGCGCCTGGGGACACTTCTCTGTCGGACGGAAGGTCTTCTCCACTACACCGCCATTTTTGATATTTTTCAATTTGGTTCTAACGAAAGCAGCTCCCTTACCGGGTTTCACATGCTGAAACTCAATAATCTGATACACATTCCCTTCAAACTCAATCGTAATACCGTTTCTAAAATCTCCTGCTGATACCATTACTTTTTCCTCCTTTAAAATCGTAAACCTTGCATTCACTTTTCTTAGTGTATAATAAAACGCCCGCTATTTCAACTATTTTTTCTTTTATGACAGGATTTCCTCTACAATTTCGGCAAAACTCCTGCCATCAGTGTCTATAATATGGGATGCACAGGAGGCATAAGCTTCCCGCCGGCTCTCCATCAGACTTCGGATATAGGGCACATTCATGTTTCCATTTAAAAGCGGACGGTCTGTACTATTCTTTACTCTTTCATAAATGGTCTCCGGCGTGGCATTCAGCCACACAACCTTGCCACACTGCTTCATAAGCAAACCGTTTTCTTCCCGCAAAGGCACCCCACCGCCACAGGAAATCACCGCCGGTTTCCTTCCCTGCAGGTTTTTCAGCAGTTCCGTCTCCCGGTCACGAAAATAGGTTTCTCCATCCTCCTCAAATATACGGGAAATGGACTTCCCCTCCTGCTCCACAAGCATCTGGTCTGTATCCAGTACTTCCACCCCACTGCGTTCTCCTAATTTCCAGGAAACGGTAGTCTTTCCAGCTCCCATAAATCCAATCAAAAATATATGTTCTTCCATACAGGTACATCCTTTCTGTCGTAACTTCTATTACAATCTTTTCCTCAAACTCCTAAGCATATCCATGGTCAACATGCTCCCATTCTCCGTCCTCATTCAAAATCAGACACCACTTCCACCCTCCATAGGTAGAATTTGGTGCCAGCGAACCATCTCCCCCGGAAGAATCCACATCGAAAGAAGAGTAGATAATAATCGCTTTATCAGCATTACGCTCCAAAGCCAACTCCCGATACTCATCTTCCAACGAATCGCCTGGATAATAAAGTTTTGTAAGCGTACAACCATCAAAGTTTTTATAAAAATAGTCTTTCACCGTCTGAAAAGCCGATTCAATCTCGTCATCCGTGTATATTGCAGATGGTTCCCAGTCCCCTATTTCCACCTGGTCAATATTTCCTCTGCCACAAGCAGTCAACACCATCACCACGGACATAAGCATCAAAAATATTTTTTTCATCATAATCTTCCATTTTCCTCAAATATGCAGGTACATCCTTTCCGTCCTAATTTCCTATCGTTTCTTTTCAATCCGTATCGTCGATACAATGGCATAAATCAATGCGACAGCCAGCATTCCCAATACAAGATAAAATACCCATTCCTTTTTTGTCGCTACCATAACCGCATTCAGCAAAAAAGTCACACCGATAAGAGCAAAAACCACACCGGACTGCCTGTAATACGGTTTTTTATTCATTACCTCCCGCTCCTCTTTTGAAGCATAGAGCCAGGCATTATTCAACAAAATTCCTTTCTCCCGGAACTGAAAGTAACTGGCTGTGAATGCCGCAATGGCTATTGCCAGACATAAAATCATTTCTATCATAAGCGAAGCACTCCTTCCATATGTTAATTGGTATAAATCCACTCCATTTCTTATTGTTCTTTTCCATAATAATTTAACAATTCCCTGTCAATTTCCGCAATTTTTTCGTCTTCAGCAATCTCTTTCAATAATGCAATCTTACCAATCTCGTCTTTATCCAATCGATTCTTTTCAATTCTTTCTAAATCCGCTGGCTGCAATTTTATTCCATACAATCCGCCATATTCTTTCCGGCATTCAGACGAAAAATAATCCGGGACCAAATTAAGATGCATTAAGCCAACATATTCCATTTCTACATCAGAAATTCCTATCTCTTCAAAACACTCCCGCTCAATGCATTGTCGCATTGTTTCTCCTGCTTCCATACATCCCCCAAAAATTTCCCAATCGTTTCTCCATTTATTCCACCCGAGCAGATAATCATTACCAATCATAGCAACAACCAGACAATGAGTAATCGGATGGAAACTTTCCATCGCAGTCTTCTCATCCACATATATCATTTCTACAAATTCATTTCCGTCACTATCCTTTAAAATCATGTACAGTCCTCCGAAATACATATACATTCAACCATGATACGCTCATTTTAACAAATTCTTTTAGGTATTACAATAGATTACCGAATTTGTATCGTCTCGACACTTCTCCCAAAGAAGTCCATGTAAAAATAAATTCATAAAACATTGACAGATATTACGCCAGAAATTATAGTAAACAAAAGCAAAACACTCAGTAGTCCCCACCGCCAAACAAACAGGAGGCTCCAGCATGAATACAGAAACAGATACAAATAAAACACCACAAAAAAAAGATTCTTTTCAGCGCAGACATTTTCATAAAATCCGGCTTGCCTACCGATGCATTAACATCCTGAATTTCGTAGCTTTCTACAGCCTGCTATTACTACTGAAAATAAATCTAATCAACGTATGATATGTATCCTTAGGCATTGCATTGCTCCCACTGGACCTCTATGTGTTTTACTGGATATTTCACAAAGTAGTTATCTGGAAAGATTCTGATAAAACAGGACTTACCAACGATTATATCTATCTGGGTTTTTGGTCCCCCCTTGTCTTCTGGTCCATTATAAATGCCCTGTTTCTCCTGCCTCCCATGTCTTCCTTCCAGTGTATTCAGGGGAAAAAATATCTGACTCTGACCACGATTGCCATATTCACCGTATTATTCTTCGTCTCCGCATTGCTTCTCCCAGGAAAATCTGTGAGAATAAAGTCCAAACTGGAGGCATACTTTACAATTGCCATGATTTCCATCCTGATTTCCTGGACATTGACGGAGGCGGTCTATGATGCAGCCAGTGAGTCCTCGGCATTGTATGCCGCTGTAGTCCTTAGAAGCTCCGAAGTTCATAGTCGGGGCACCTATTATTACGCATCCGTTGAATTAAGGGACGGAAGCGAACAAAGATTCAGCATATCCGAAGACATATACAATTATACACAGGAACATAAGGCGGTTCTGATTCAGGAGAGAACCAGTTTCTTTGGAACTACCTTTGCCAGTGTTCATAATCCATTAACATTTATGGAAAATATACATTCCAAACAATGATACCCTCCAAAAGCCCAGGTACCCATACTATTACAAAGACGGGTAAATATTGATGAAATTTACGAAAAAAATTTAATCTGCAAGGCGGAAATATCATACTGTCAAAATTGCATTGCATACTGCATCGATATCTTCACTGATACAAAGGGATTTATTTCTGATTTCTTCCGGTACATTTTCCTCCCCCATATTGATACAGGCATAGGATGCATTGTGCCACTGATTTGTCATATTCCAGAATGGATATTTAATAATGCCCGGGGTGTTGTACCCCACGCCTAATTCCAGAAATAATACTTTCGTATTCTGATGCGTCCTCAAAAATAGTTCATACCGCTCCGCTGCCTGGTACCATCCCCCATCCTGTACAAACGTATCATCTGCACGAAGATTCATACTCATGGGCTTACCACATTTTGGACAACGGGGTATCATTGCATCCGGTACAGACATTTCTGCTGTCACGCCATCCGGCAAATACAAACCATTCCCATCTGCTATTTTCCAGTCCTGTGCTTTTACCATTTCACAAATCATTTCCTCATTGTCATAGGTTTCTTCATGGCAGGGCTCGCTACATTGAAATAAGCCGTAATCTCCCTGTGTGTAATATAATCTCTTTTTGTCAAAACCCGCTTTCTGAAAACAATGGTCTACATTGGTTGTGATGACAAAATAATCTTTTTCTTTTACCAGCTTATAAAGTTTTTGATACAGCGGTTTGGGCGGATTCATATAGCGGTTGATATAGATATATCTGCTCCAGTATGCCCAATGCTCATTTAAAGTTTTGTATGGAAAAAAGCCTCCGGCATACATGTCCCGAAAATGATATTTGTCTGCAAAGTCCTTAAAATAGGTGTGAAAGCGCTCTCCACTGTAAGTAAATCCCGCCGCAGTGGAAAGGCCTGCACCCGCACCGACAATGACCGTTTCTGCCTGTTCTAACTCCTGTCGGAGTTTTTTTATTTTATCTATATTATCGTTTGTATTATTTTGCGTGGGTTCTGGCATTCTAATCAGCATATTAACCCCTCCTTAAAAATTCCATCATCGTGACGAACGTATATTACTTCGATATTTATTTCACATTACCGTATGTACTCTATTTATCCCTGTAATGCGTTCCACACTGAATAATTTCCAAATTATCTCCATTGATTCTGAAAACAATTCTGTTTTTATCATCTATTCGCACGCTCCAATATCCTGCAAGTTTTCCCCTCAATGGTTCCGGTTTACCTATGCATTGATACCCATTTCTATCTATATCTGTCAACAGTCGGTTTATTTTTTTCAATATTTTTTTGTCCTGTCCCTGCCAGTAAAGATATTCTTCCCACGCTTCATCCTGCCATAGCTTCTTCATTATTCTCCCTCTATCAAATCATGCTCTTTTAAAGTACTTTTTCCAGTACGTACATCAGAAATACGTCTTTCAAGTTCCTCCATATTCTCTCTGTTGTAAAATGGATCCGCAGACAATTCAAATGGAATGCGGTTCTCCCTCACAACCGTTTTTAGAAAAATGTTAATTGCTGTAGACATACTCAAACCAATTTCATTAAAAGTTTTTTCTGCACTACGCTTCACATCATCATCTACACGCAAACTAATTTGTGCCATCATGCCACACTCCTTTCTTTTTTATTATATAATATATCGACAGCAATATGCAAGCATTTTACTATACATTTGCTTGTCGCTTCAGGATTGACAGTTATAAGATGCCACTTAGCAAATTTAATAAATTTTCTCTGCATCCTTTGGCAAATTTCTAACATGCTCCAAAAAGCTTCTTGCCGCTTTTGCCTCCTCCACATGATAGGCATATCCCAATTGTCCCGCCACATACTCCGATGCAGAATCAAACAAATCACACATTAAAAAAACCGCCTTCCAGGCTTCCTCTATGTTTCCTCCAAAGTATGTATCCAGATACTGCTGGTATTCACCCGCATCCAGCCACTTGTACAAATACTTTGCCGACTTTCCTACACTTACACGAAAATTTGTCAGTATCCCCACTTTCCAGGAAAGCATTTTTTCCAGCTGCTTTCGGACAACAGCATTTGCCATATCCTGAACATAAGGCATTTCTCCCCGCCACAGGCCTTTTGCCAGATTATTGCTGCACCACCAGAATTCGTTGGTACAGGCGTGAAACTGTGCCTGGGATGGCTTCTTTACGTGATAATCTTTATCGGTTGCCTCCGGTATCTCCGGCAAAATATGTTCTTTGTCCAGTAAAATCCGGCAAAGGGCATCATCGTAGATATGCTCCCTGGCATGTTCCACAGATTCAACGTGAAGGTCCACCCGATTTCCATCGTCAAACTGCATCAACCAGCCATAAATATTTTCTTTATCCACCGGATAATCCGGATGCTCATCGGGATACTGCATATACAGGACATTACCAAATTTCTGAACCCATTCCTTATCCTGGATAAAGGATTTTGTTTCCGTCACCACGAACACCATATCATAATCCTGAAACATATCCCTTGGCACATTTACATTGGTCCTTGAACCGTTCATATATACTGCTAAAATTCTCTCGTCTTCCTTCGCAATATCCATAAACAGCTGATACATTGTGGATTCGTCCCGCATAGCTCTTTCCTGACCTTTCCTCCTGTGAAATACTCTAACTATCACTTTGACATCCCTGGTTCAGCATACCCAAACCACCGCTTTCAACCTATTCCTGCAGGATTTGCAGCACCATACCCAGTTTTTCCACCGGAAGCTGTCCCGGCGCAGACCCCTCTCCCAGACAGCCAAAGGTAACTGCAGAACCGGTAAAAGCTCCGCTTACCCGGCTAAGCACTCCCAGGCTTCCCATGCACATGGTGATAACCGGAGTATCTCCCAACTGCTCCGTCCCCCGTTCCGTCACCGCCAGAAGCCGCATGACGTCCCGCCTGTTCTGGGGCATCACTGCAAGTTTTGGAATCGATGCACCCGCCTCTTTCATAAACAAAAGCCGTCGTTCCATTTCTTCCTCGGCGGGTGTTTTTTCAAAATCATGGCAGGACCCAATCACCGGACAACAGGAAGCCACCTGACGGATAAAGGAGCGGTAATCTTCTTCCAGCTTTTGTTCTTCATTCACTCCCCGGAATACTTCGATATCTATCAAATCAGCACAACCAGACTTTGCCACCGCTGTATTTAATTCTACATATGTAGTACGTTCTATCTCTTTTTGCCCCCCCTCTGCCGCCGTCCGGAACGTGGCAAGCAGAACCGTATTTCCAAGGATACTGCGGAGTGCCCGTAGCGTCTCTATAACTTCCTCTTCCTCCATGACGTCCTGGTAAAAATCCATCCGCCATTCCACCATATCCACATGGTGCAGGACAATCTCCTCTGCCTTGGCCAGTATTTTTTCCTGTGTGTTCTCTGTTATCGGAACACAAATCTTTGGCATCCCACTGCCAATTTCTATCTCTCGAATCTTCATATTGCTCTCCATTCCAAAAAACTACCTATCTTTTTCGCATATAAGAAAGAGTTTCGCTTGCGAAACTCTTTCGCTGAGCGCGGTCGCGTAAGCGACATCTTCTTTTCGCGCGAGTACGCACCCTCGCGGGGCGTTTTTTATATGAGAGGAATAGTCCAGTATGGACTACTTTCCTCGCATATAAAAAAATAACACGATTCTTTCCAGATATCTCTTGAGCACAATCTGAATTTCCTCTTTGGGGTCTATGGGTTTTACCAGAATATTGCGCATACCCATGCGCTTTGCGCCCCACACATCCGTAAACAACTGGTCACCGACAAACAAGGTATTGGACAAATCTGTTCCCATCTTTTCCATGGCAGCCTCATATCCCTTACGCATAGGCTTTCCCGCCTTGAAAATATAATTGGTATGGACCGCATCATTAAACCGCTTTACTCTGGGCTCTTTATTGTTGGAAAGCAGACAGCTGGAAAATCCGATTCCTCGCAGTCTTTTAAACAAAGCCACCGCCCGGTCATCCGCATCCGCATCATGCTCAACCAGCGTGTTATCAATATCAAAAATCACACCCCGGTAACCCTCTGCATATATTTTTTCAAAATCAATACTATATGTGGAATCCAGATATTCGTCCGGATAAAAATTCTTAAACATCCTGTATATCTCCTATCTGCCCCGATTCTAAAGAATCTGCTGCCACCTCTGTTTCCGGCAGTTCCACATCCGGTAATTCCAAATCCTGCCGTCTTGGCTTCGGCGGTTTTTCTTCCAGCCCCAGCTCCTTTTTCTGCCTCTGGATTTCCTGCTTCACTTCATCCTGTAAAACACTGATTTCACTCATGTGTTTATAGATTTTTTCTCTTTCCACCGGAAGTGAAAATTCCTTTTCTATTTGGGCATGTTCCCTAGCCCAGCGAAAATCCAGACTGCGTATATATTTGGACAAATCTTTTAACGTGACAAAAAACATGGGCACCACCAATGCAAGAAAGGTCAGCCCGCCCATCTGACGGCCAAACTTCTCCAGCCCATGATAATTCATAAGTCCCGGATATGTCAGCATCCAAAGGGAAAACACAATCGCAAAAATAACCCCCTTCTGAATAAAGGAGACCAGCAGCATAGATTTTTTTTGTTCCAGCTGCCTGTTTTTATAATGGAGACGGTCCAACTCCTGCCGCATCTGCGTATCCATCTCCGTAAGTTCATCCAAGGTGGGCGAGCCGTCTAAAAGTTCTCTCGCCCGCTCCGTAATATCTCTTTCCAGACTTGCCAAAATTATGCCTCTTTTCTTATAACTGCTTCAGTAAGTTAATCATTTCAATAGCCCCCAGCGCACAATCGTAACCCTTGTTGCCTGCCTTTGTACCTGCACGCTCGATTGCCTGCTGAATAGTGTCTGTGGTAACTACACCGAACATAACCGGAATCTCCGTTTCCAGGGATACGCTGGCAATGCCTTTGGAAACCTCCGCACAGACATAATCATAATGACTGGTTGCGCCGCGGATAACGGCACCCAGACAGATGACCGCGTCATATTTGCCGGACTTTGCCATTTTCTTAGCTGCCACCGGAATCTCAAATGCCCCCGGTACCCAGGCAACTGTCACATCCTCCTCCTTCACATCATGGCGGAGCAATCCATCCATGGCTCCACCCACCAGTTTGCTCACGATAAATTCGTTAAATCGTCCTGCAACGATTCCAATCTTGACGTCTTTTGCTACTAATTTTCCTTCTACTGTATTCATAATATACCTCTTTTCTGCACTATCCTGCTTAAATATTCTTTCTTGTTACATACATGCAAATCTGCATACCGCCTTCGGTGGCACATACTCATTTTTCAATCCATATACTTTGCTCTCCGTATATAGCGCATTGCCACATGTCCCCTTTTGTTTTGCCAAAATTAAATATCCAAAATATGTCCCATCCGCTTTTTCTTTGTTTCCAGATAATACTTATCGTATTTGCCTGGCTCCATCTGAATGGGGACGCGCTCCACAATCTCCAGCCCGTATCCCTGCAATCCATATACTTTTGCCGGATTGTTTGTCAGAAGCCGCATCTGTTTAATTCCCAGGTCCACCAGAATCTGCGTACCAATGGTGTAATCCCTGTCGTCTTCCGGAAATCCCAGCTGCAGATTGGCGTCCACCGTATCCAGGCCTTCATCCTGCAACTCGTAGGCACGGATTTTGTTTATCAGACCAATTCCCCTGCCCTCCTGTCTCATATACAATAACACACCTCTGCCCTCCTTCGCAATGCATTTCATGGCAGCGTCATACTGCTGCCCGCAGTCGCATCTGGCAGACCCCAGCGCATCACCGGTCAGGCATTCCGAATGCACCCGGCACAACACCGGCTTTCCATCGGTAATATCCCCTTTTACCAATGCCACATGATGTTCCCCGTTTAATTTATTGATATAGCCGTAAATCATAAACTCTCCATAACGGGTAGGCATCTTTGCTTTTGCCACACATTCCACCAGCACTTCATGGCGTTTCCGATAGTCCACCAGATCCGCAATCCTTCCAAAGCGCAGACCGTGTTTTTTCGCAAACTCTACCAGATAGGGCGTCCTTGCCATGGTGCCGTCCTCTTTCATAATCTCACAGCAAAGTCCCACCGGCTTGCATCCGGCCAGACGAACCAAATCCACCGTAGCCTCGGTGTGGCCGTTGCGTTCCAGCACGCCGCCGTCCTTGGCAAGAAGCGGAAACATATGCCCTGGTCTGCGGAAATGCTCCGGCAGGCTTCCCTCCTCCACCACTTTTCTCGCCGTGATTCCCCGCTCATAGGCAGAAATTCCCGTCGATGTCTCCACATGGTCAATAGAAACGGTAAATGCCGTACAGTGATTGTCCGTATTCACCGAACACATTTGCTCCAACCCAAGTTTTTCTGTATATTCCTTTGCCATGGGCATACAAATCAAGCCTCTGGCATGGCTTGCCATAAAGTTTACATTCTCCGTTGTGGCAAATTCCGCCGCACAGATAACGTCTCCCTCATTTTCCCTGTCCTCATCGTCAATCATAACAATATTCTTTCCGGCACGGATATCTTCTAAAATTTCATCAATAGTGCTAAATTCATATGTTGATTCACTCATGATTGTCTCCTTTCCATCTTCCGGCTATCCAGTATTCTGCTGCCTGTCAGAAGCCGTTTTCCATTAAAAACTCCATGGTGATTCCCTCTTCCTCTGAGGAATCCGAAGCTTTCATTCCTGTTAATTTTTCCACATACTTGGCTATAACGTCACATTCCAGATTCACCACGTCCCCAGCCGCTTTCCCCAGCAGCGTAGTCTCACTGGCCGTGTGTGGAATCACGGAAACTTTAAAACATTTCTCATCCACATATGCCACAGTCAGACTAATACCGTCAATGGCTATGGAACCCTTCTCCACAATATATTTCAAAATGCTTCTCTCTGCCGCAACGGTAACCCAGACGGCATTGCTTTCTCTTTGCATCTGGGAAATTCTGCCGGTACCGTCAATATGCCCGGAAACAATGTGGCCGCCAAATCTGCCGTTCATCGCCATGGCACGTTCCAGATTCACTTCACTCCCTCTTTCAAGCCCTGCAAATCCAGTCCTTCGCATAGTTTCTGCCATGACGTCCGCCGTAAAAGAATTTCCTGCCATGCTGCAAACCGTTAAACATACCCCGTTTACTGCAATACTGTCACCAATTTTTGTTCCTTCCAGCACCTTTTCTGCCCGGATTGTAATCGCGCCCGATGCGCCGTCCATCCGGACCGCCTCCACCGTGCCTGTTTCCTCAATGATTCCTGTAAACATTTTTTCCTCGTTTCTGCGCATGCTTTTTGCACCAGTTCTCATTTCTCTTTCCACTCATACTCCAGCAAAACATCTCCACCAAGGCTGGTTACCTTTGGCACGCCAAATTTATAACTGTCCGCCACGGCGGCAATCCCCTGTCCTCCCACTGGAGACGGGGCTTGAACGCCGCCAAAAATCTGACCTCCCACGTAAACCTGCACCCGGTTCACAATGCCGGCTTTTAACGCCGACGCATTTACTGTGCCACCGCCCTCCAGCAAAATGCTGTCAATCTGCTGCTCCCCCAGCATGCCCATCAACGCCCGCAAATCAATATGTCCCTCTTTCTCCGGCACATGCAGGACTTCCACACCGGCTTTTTGCAGTTTTGATTCTATATCTGATTTGTCCTCATCCTTTCGTGTGGCAACAATGGTTTTATACTCCCCGGCAGTCTGTACAATCTGGCTGTCTAAAGGAATTCGCAGATGGCTGTCCAAAACGATGCGGACTGGACTGTTTCCTCCGGGCATCCGGCAATTTAATAACGGATTGTCTGCCAGAACCGTCCCGATTCCCACCATGATACCGGAAAGCCAGTTTCTGACCCTGTGAGTGTGCTCCCTGGCGCATTCCCCGGTAATCCACTGGCTGTCACCGGTTCTTGTGGCAATCTTTCCGTCCATGGTCATGGCATATTTCATTACCACATACGGCGTCTTCGTGGTGATATAATGGAAAAACACGGGATTTAAACCGTCGCATTCTTCCTTTTGTACATGGGTAACCACCTGTATTCCCGCATTCCGAAGCCTCTCTATCCCTTTTCCAGCCACCAGTTCATTGGGGTCATCGGAGCCAACATATACTTTGGATATTCCCTGTTCAATGATGGCATCCACACAGGGAGGCTGTTTCCCATGGTGACAGCAGGGTTCCAGGGTAACATACATCTCCGCCCCGGCAGCATTTTCCACAAGGTGGGAAATAGCGTCCCTCTCCGCATGGAGCGCTCCATATTCTCTGTGATATCCCTCGCCGATTATCCTGCCATCTTTTACAATGACCGCGCCCACCAAAGGGTTGGGATTGACTTTTCCCACTCCCCCCCGGGCAAGCTCTATGGCACGCTGCATAAATCTATCTTCCATGGCAATCTCCTTATTGTCTTAAATTTTCTATACAAGAAAGAGTTTCGTTCTCTCCTGAACAGCTCATTGAAGTCCCTTACCATATCGGCTGCGTCCTCG
>CAZSGT010000023.1:0-11837 GCA_964606215.1 uncultured Lachnospiraceae bacterium | reverse complement strand
AGCTGATTTTGTTGCTGCTGTTGCTGTTGCTGCTGTGCAATTTGTTCCGGTGTCTGGCTGCCGTCAATAATGTGTATGGTCTCTTCGCCAGAGACAGTGTCAAATATTTTGAAAAAAGCATCCCGGACTTCTGAGAGACGCTCCTTTGTCTCGTAAAGCTCTTTGTGAAAACGACCCTGTCCAATCCGTTCCAGTGCAACATCTGGAGAGACGTCAATAAATATATGGCAGTCCGGCCGCAGGGTCGCGGCACACAGGCTGTTGGCGTGTAATACCCATTCCAGGGGAACTCTCACGCCATTATATGCGTAATTGGATAAATAGTATCTATCGGAAATGACAGCGATGCCAGCCTGGGTTTTTGCTGCCAGTCCATCGATTGGATTGGTAAGGTGGTCTAAGCGGTCCGCCACAAACAGGGCGGCAAGGGCACTTTCGTCTGCCTGCATCCGTCCAACAAGGTACTGTCTTATGAGACAGCCAATTGGACCGTCCGACGGCTCCCTGGTGACATAACACTGGGTACCCCGTTGTTCAATGTGTTCTTTCAGATAGGATATCTGGGTGCTCTTTCCGCTGCCGTCAATTCCTTCAAATACAATAAAAGGTGCTTTCTTATTATTGTTCACACTAAAGCCTCCTTATGGACGTTGGTAATTGGATTACATTTTGGCAAGACTTTGTTTAATGTCCGCGGTAATATCGTCCACATTTTCCAATCCCACGGAGAAACGAATCAATCCGGGATTGATGCCTGCAGCAATCAGCTGCTCATCTGTAAGCTGACGGTGTGTAGCGCTGGCAGGGTGAAGGATGCATGTGCGGATATCCGCAACGTGTACCTCATTGGAAGCAAGCTTTAAGTTGTTCATAAATTTGATTGCCGCTGCCTGACCGCCCTTGATAACCAGAGTAATTACACCGCTGGTTCCTTCGGGAAGATATTTCTTTGCCAGTTCATGGTATGGGTCGTCTTCCAGAGCCGGATAAGTAACGGATTCAAATATATCGCATTCTTTAAAAAATTTAGCAATTTTCAATGCATTTTCGCAGTACTGTTTCATGCGGACCGGTAAAGTTTCCAGGCCAAGGTTGAGCAAAAATGCGGAATGGGCGGAAGGATAGCATCCAAGGTCGCGCATAAGCTGCATGCGGGCTTTGATAATGTATGCCATTTTGCCAAAATCCCTTACATAGCAGACGCCGTGGTAGGATTCATCCGGCTCCACAAAATCCGGGTATCTGCCGTTAGTCCAGTCGAAGTTTCCGCTGTCAACAATTACGCCGCCCACCTGCAGCGCATGTCCATCCATATATTTGGAAGTAGAATGCACCACAATGTCTGCGCCAAAATCAAAGGGCTTACAGAGAACCGGTGTGGGGAATGTATTGTCGATAATCAAAGGCATATTATTTTTGTGGGCAAATCTGGCAAATTTCTCTATATCCAATACAGCCAGTGCCGGATTGGCAAGAGTTTCCCCAAATACACAGCGTGTGTTAGGTTTTACTGCTTTTTGTAACTCTTCCTCATCTGCGTCTGCATCTACAAAAATACATTCGATACCAAATCGCTTTAAGGTGACACCAAAGAGATTGACGGTTCCTCCGTAAATTGTGGATGTGCTGATGAAACTGTCACCGGCAGAGCATATATTCAGGATGGAAAGCAAAGACGCCGCCTGTCCGGAAGAAGTCAGCATAGCGCCTACACCGCCTTCCAGTTCTGCCAGCTTTTTCTCTACAGCTTCACAGGTAGGGTTTGAAAACCGGGAGTACATATGCGACATGGGCATATCAAATAATTCAGCCACTCTCTCCGTAGTATCAAACCGGTATGTTGTGCTCTGTACAATAGGGACCACTCTGGGGCCTCCGTTTTCCGGTGTATATCCTGCATGCAGGCATATGGTTTCGTCTTTCATGTTTTTCCTCATTTCTGCACAGGCATATATGCGCATTACCTTATGTGCATAATACAATGTTTGTGCGAAGTCATTCTATGGCTTTGCAGTGCAGACACAAACAAGCCACTATTTACTATAATACCCTTTTTTATCGTTCTTTGCAAGTAAATGCGAGGGTAGGATGAATTTGGAAGTGAAAACTTTAAGAATCCTGTTTGAAAAAATGTGGTGAAATAAGAGGAAATATGATATAATGATAAGCAGACCGAGCGTGCTTGCACGTGAGGGTGCAACAATAATCATGGACCGAAGGTTCATGATATGATAGAAAAAGAAGATGAAAGACTCTTTTGACACTCTAATCTATGAAAGAAATAAAACAAAAGGGGGATTTTCATGAGAGTAAAAACCATTTTATCTACAGAAGCTGTACCAGATATGATAGTTGCAGATGATGTGTTTTCATTTAGCGGACAGTTGATTATTCCAAAAGGTACAGTGCTTACCAACCGCTCGATTACCAGATTGAAATTTTATTCGATTCCAAATATAAAGGTATTAGTGGAGCAAGGCGAGGATATAGAGGAACAGGAGGCTGTCCCGCAGGAACAGGAGGTTGTCCCACAGGAACGGGAGACTGCCCCACAGGAGCAGGCAGCGGAGCCGCCGGTACAAAAAGTGCAATTCAGAACGTTTTCCGACGGTATCCGGCATTCACCGGAGTACAAGCAATTTAATAATAATGTGGTGGAGTCTGCCAAAGTACTTGAGAATTCCCTGTCGTCATTTATCACCAAGGAGAACGATGACATTAACACAAATGTGCTTTTGAATCAGACAAAGGATACCATTGCTGCCAGCCGGAACCCGCTGCATACGTTCCATATGCTGCAGAGCATGCGTGATTATGATGACGCTACATTTATTCACAGCCTGAATGTGTCAATTATCTGCAATGCATTTGGTACATGGCTGGGACTTAGCCAGGAGGATAATGACGTTCTCACTCTGGCTGGATTGCTGCATGACGTGGGTAAGCTTAAGATTCCGGATACAATTATTAAGAAGCCTGGCTCTCTTACGGAAGCAGAATTTGCTATGGTGAAACTGCATCCCCGGAGAGGATACGCAATTTTGAAAAATCTTCCCGTAGACCCCCGTATCCGAAATGCGGCTTTGATGCACCATGAACGCTGTGACGGAAGCGGATATCCTTCTGGACTGAAAGCGGACCAGATTGATGATATGGCGAAAATTGTTGCCATTGCGGATATCTATGACGCCATGACTTCTGCCAGGGTATACCGGGGACCCCTTTGTCCTTTTGAGGTGATTTCCGTATTTGAAAATGAAGGTTATCAGCGTTTTGACCCTCATTTCCAGATGATATTTTTAAATAATATTGTGGATAGTTATGTGAACAATACGGTTCGTCTGACGGATGGCAGAGAGGGTGAGATTGTCATGATTAACCGCGATAAGTTATCTAAGCCGGTAGTTCGTATAGGAGATGAGTTCGTGGATTTGAGTAAGAAGGAGAATCACGAGATTGGCATAGAGGCCATACTGTAAATAGAGGCTATATTGTAATTGGCTCGTTAAACCAGACGGCGTATAGTTACCTGATACGCTGCCTGGTCCCACGAGCCAAACTCTTTTTCTCTAAATGGATGTTTATTAGGAAAATGCATGGTGCAGGATATCCTGGCGGATTTCGTCAAAATGCTCTCCAGCTAAGCCATAGTCCAGTTCTTTGTATGTCCAGATAGCCCGGCCAATGCCGTATTTATTAAATACGCTGCTGATATCCGCAAACCATTGAACCGTATCGGGCAACAAAGCCTGGTCGATAACGCCGTATTCTCCGCAGTACAGAGGGACATTAAGCTTCTCTGCGGTCTCAATGCCGTCTGCGAATATGATTTCAAAAAAGTCAGGTCCCAAATCGGGGAATTGCAACCCAGCTTCTGCCAGTGCGCCCGTCATGGCGCCTTCAATGGTTTTGCTGATTTTCAGGTATTCGTTGATGTCTCCAGGATAGGAGATACGGAAATCCAGCGGCATATCCTTAACCCAGTGCGCACCCTGATGAGTAAAAATCAGCGGCTCATAGCAGTGGAAGTTGTATACAATATTTTCGTCCAGAGGTGGCAGCAGTTTCTTAATGGAAGTTACTGCATTGTAGCCCACGCCGCCATATAGAATCTTTGCGGTCGGTGCATATTTGCGGATAGCTTTGCAACATCTCAGTGCCAGTTGGTTCCACTCATCCACAACCTCAAAAGAGGTAACTTCATTCAGAAGTTCAAACATTATCATGTCAGCCTGTTTGGCATATCTGGCAGACAGCTTTTCCCATAATGCCACAAAACGCTCCTTCTTTTGTTCGTCATAGAAAAAATTGCCGGAGTACTCCGGGTCGTCGAAAACATAACCATAAGTCTTGTGAAGATCCAGCACAATATTTAAATGGTATTTCTGGCACCATTCAATACAATTGTCGATATATGTGTATCCACTTTCTTTTGGTGTTCCATCTTCATTTTCAACATTTTCATAGTCCAGCGGCAGGCGGATGTGGTCGGCGCCCCAGGAAGCAATTTTTTGAATATCTTCTTCCTGAATAAACGTGTCCAGATGTTCTTTGTCTTTTGGTCCCTGTGACAACCAGCCGCCTACGTTAATGCCTTTTTGATATCCTTCTAATCGTCTCATATGAAAACCTCCTTTATTATAGTTTTGTATGGTGTTTTTTGGTTTATGTATAAAAAGTATTTGTGTTCAGATTGGAAAGTAATCCTTTCAAAACAATTTCTAATCATAAGCATAGTATTTTTTTGCAAAAAGAAGTATAATATATGTGTCTATAATATAATATTTGTGATTTAAATTTCATATAATGAATATATATGGATTTGGAGAGGAAAAAAGTATTTACATAGTAAGAGAAACCAGAGGCAGCAGGGAAAATAAAAGGTGGTATGATTTAATGACAGATATAGACAGAGAAGTTACGCACAGCCAGTTTGTGGGAAGGGAGTTTGAGGTAGAGCATCCAACCTATGACAGCGAACTGCAGTTTTATGATATGGTGAGTGAGGGTGAAGTAGAAAAGCTGGAAAAATGGGGAGATTTTAGTACAGTTGACATGAAGTCCAGAGGTATGTTGTCAAAAGATTCCGTAAGAAACCTGAAATACCATATGATAATCTCCATTGCCATGATTACGCGTTTTTGCATTGAGAAGGGAATGGAGGAACAGACGGCATATGCCCTGAGCGACCAATACATACTAATGGTTGATGCTATCCAGGACAGGGAGAAATTGGAGAAACTACACAGAACGGTGTCGCTGGATTTTGCCAGGCGGATGAAAAATATCTCAAAGCGGCAGGTATTTTCCCTGCCCTGCGTCCAGGCAATGGACTATATCTGTAATCATCTCCATGGCACTGTCCGAGTAGATGTGGTGGCAGAACATGTGGGACTTGAGCGCAGCTATTTCAGCAAATTGTTTCACAGGGAGACAGGGTACACAGTATCCGGGTATGTGATGCATAAGAAAATACAGGCGGCAAAAAATATGCTCTTGTATTCGGATTATAGCTGCAGCGAAATTTCCCAGTACCTTGGCTTTGCATCGGGCAGTCATTTCAGTGACAGGTTCCGGCAGGCAGAAGGCATGACGCCAGGGGATTTTCGGAAGAAAAATTACCGCAGACACTGGAATGTATGAAAGTTTTTTAGAAAATTTGCTAAATCCCTTTTCATTTTATAGTCAAATCTGGTATAATAAAACATTGTTATGTGTAAACATGGATTGCACTATGGCTATGATATCATGTAAAGAACAACAGTAAGCTTTGTGAAAAGGAGTACACTCACTTGTTTAACAGTAAGAAAAAAGAAAAAAGTATCCGGACGAGATTAATCGCCATGGTTCTGTTGCCCATACTGGCATTGGGACTGATGATTATTTCCATAGGAATGATATTGCTCTATCAGTTTTACACCCGGAGTGTCCGGAATGAGTTGACAGCGGCTACCAATATTGTATTAGACTGTTTAAATCTGACAGTCAAGGGAGATTATGCGTACGAATCCGGAATGCTGATAAAAGGAGACTTAAATATAACAGATTCGACGATGTTGTATCGTATACAGGAAAAGTCTCAGATTGATATTACCATTTTCTGGCAGGATACCCGTATTTTATCCACAGTGTCAGACGAATATGGGGTGTCGGCAGTTGGAACCAAGGCGAGTGAGGAAGTTGTTGAAGCCGTCTTAGAGACAGGAGAATGCTATTATTCCACCAACCTGGACGTCAACGGTGTACCATATATTGGATATTACATGCCGATAGAAAATACGGACCATACGGTTGTAGGGATGATATTTGCCGGTAAGAGAAAAGATACTGTATATCAGCAGATTCGAGCGGTGCTGTTATGGTTTTTGCTATTCTCGTGCATTGCCGGCCTTTTGGCGGTAGTAATCAGCAGTTTATATTCAAACCGGATGGTGTTGGATATCAGCATCATAAATAAATTTCTCAAAACAATTTCCGAGGGAGATTTAACGGTAGAGCTGGATGATAGAATCATAGATAGAAATGATGAGCTGGGCAGAATCGGAGAGTATGCTTCCAGAATGAGTAAGGAACTGAAAAACCTCATAGAGAGAGATCCTCTGACTTCGCTCTATAACAGGCGCAGCTGTAACAATAAATTAAAGGCGTTGGAGAACGAGAAGTCGGAATATACGATTGTTATGTGTGATATCGACTGGTTTAAGAAGATTAACGATACCTATGGACATGATGCCGGAGATTATGTTTTGGTTACTCTTTCAGAGTTTATCCGGGAAAATGTAAAAGATTATGGATTTGCAAGCCGCTGGGGCGGGGAGGAATTTTTGCTGGTCTACCAGCTGGGATACGATGAAGCGGTAAAGAAAGTGCGGCAGATACAGAAAAAAGTCAGGGAGTATGATTTTAAATATGGAGACAAAATGATTAAGCTCACAATGACCTTTGGTGTAGAGGCGGATGATGATTCTGCATCTTATGAACATAGGATTCTTACGGCAGACAGCAACTTATATATTGGTAAGAATAATGGAAGAAACCAGATTATCGATGGAAGAAAGGCGGTTTAGTGAAATGAAGAAAATTTTGGCAGCAGTATTAGCGTGTGTAATGGTATTTATGACGGGGTGCGGCGGTGTACCGGCAAATCCGGTACATAGCCTGGATGATTTGGAGGGAAAAAAGATTGGCGTGCAGTTAAAGACCACAGGTGACGCCTATGCAACGGATATTAAGGATGCCGATGTCCGTCGCTTTAATAAGGGGGAAGACGCAGTCCAGGCACTGCGGAAAGGGGAACTAGACGCTGTAATGCTGGACGATGCGCCGGCAAATGTGTTTGTCAAGGAATTTGGAGACATTCAGATTCTGGAAGAAGCCTATGCGGATGAAAAATATGGAATTGCCATCAGCAAGGATAATCCCGAACTGCTGAAAAAGGTAAATGGGGCGCTGGAAAAATTGCAGTCCGAAGGGGTCATTGATAAGATTGTAGAAGCATGGATAGAGGGCGGAGAGACCAAATCTGCATATGACGGACAAACAAAGGAGTCCTATGGGGGAGGTGTGCTGCTGGCTGTGACCAATGCAGAGTTCCCACCTTATGAAGAACGGTTAGATGACGGAACAATCGCGGGAATCGATGTAGACATAATGAAGGCAATCTGTGATGAGCTGGATATGAAACTGCAGATGGAACATACTTCTTTTGATTCTTTGATTGCATCGGTGCAGAGAGGGACGGCGGATGTTGCCATAGCGGCAATGACCATAACAGACGAGAGGCTGGAACAGATAGATTTCTCAGATATTTATCTGTCTGCAAAGCAGGTTATAATTGTCAGAAGCAAGTGATGCCAGGAGTTTTTTCTCAAGAAAAATAAATAGATACTATTTGATTCGGAGTTATGAGTGCTATGCCAATGCGCTCATAACTCCCTTTTTACTGTATTAAGAAACTTCTCGTTTCCTAATAAAAGCAACTTTTTCTTTACGCCATTCTACATCTGTGTTATAATATGGATGAGTTTACCCTAATTTACGGGATTTTGCTCTTAAAAAATGAAAAATTTGGTAAAGAAATGAAGACAGAGGCGGTACACATACATGCAATGTGCATATATGTGATGGCAGAAATGAAGGTAACGATGAATTCATATGTTGGTTTTGCGCAGGTATATGATGCACTTATGGATGATATTCCATATGATATATGGTCGGAATATCTGGTGTCTTTACTCCGGGAATATGGGGTTGAAGAGGGGCTTTTGGCAGAGCTTGGCTGTGGTACAGGAAGCATGACTGTGCGTTTACACGAGGCAGGCTATGATATGATAGGTATTGACAATTCGGAGGAGATGCTTCTCGTTGCCAGGGAAAAGTCAGATGGGAGTATTCTGTATCTGAACCAAAATATGGAAGAGATGGAATTATTTGGAACCGTGCGGGCCTTTGTCAGCGTATGTGACAGCATCAATTATCTCACCGATAAAAGCATGCTCCGGGAGACGTTCCGGAAAGTAAATAATTATCTGGATTCCGGTGGAGTGTTTATCTTTGATTTAAAGACCAGGCATTTTTACAGGGATATACTGGGAAATGGCGTATTGGCAGAAAGCAGGGACGAGGTCAGCTATATCTGGGATAATATTTATGATGAAGAAAGCAGTATCAATAATTATTTGTTGACATTATTTATAAAAAATGATTTAGGAGAACAATGTTTTACCCGGTTTGAGGAGGAACATATCCAACGAGCATACAGCCTGGGAGAGATTGAAGAATGTCTGGAAGAAGCGGGCATGGAGTTTGTGACTGCTTTCGACGCCTTTACCAGGGAGCCGGCAAGAGCAGACAGCGAGCGCATATATGTGGTGGCAAGGGAAACTTTTCAGCAGGGAAAAACATATATTAAATAAGTTGCATTTTGAAAACTGCGGATTGTGGGGATTGCATGAAAGGAGACTCGCAGCATGAGTGAAGACAGAAAAGATTATATTGTGCGTGCCATGGCAGCGAACCAGCAGCTCCGCGTGTTTGCGGCAACTACCAGAAATATAGTAGAGCAGGCAAGGCAGATTCATGGTACATATCCGGTGGCAACGGCGGCGTTTGGCAGGTTGCTGACAGCGGGCGCCATGATGGGAAGTATGATGAAGGGTGATAAGGATATATTGACGCTGCAGATTGATTGCAGTGGTCCCATTAAAGGATTGACGGTAACTGCAGATGCAAAGGCAAACGTAAAGGGATATGTGAAAAATCCCAAGGTGGATTTGCCGCCCAGCGAAGCAGGAAAACTGGACGTGGGAAAGGCGCTGGACCTTGGAATACTAAACGTTATTAAAGATATAGGCATGAAGGAGCCCTACAACGGACAGACACATCTGGTATCCGGAGAGATTGCAGAGGATTTGACATATTATTTTGCCACATCGGAGCAGATTCCATCCTCGGTGGGACTGGGTGTGCTGATGAACAAAGACAACACGGTGGCGCAGGCGGGAGGGTTTATCATCCAGGTAATGCCTTTTGCAGAGGACGCCATGTTAGACAGACTGGAAAAGAAAATAGAGAACATACAGCCGGTGACGTCTATGCTGGCGGCGGGAATGACTCCGGAAGATATTCTGGAGGAGCTCCTCGGCGAGTTTGGTGTTGAGATTACAGACCGGATGGAGACGGCATACCGGTGCAATTGCTCCAGAGAGCGGGTGTCTAAAGCGATTTCCAGCATTGGCACCCAGGATTTGCAGGAGATGATTCACGATGGTGAGCCCATTGAGGTGAAATGCCATTTTTGTAATACAGCATATACGTTTGACATAGATGATTTAAAAGGATTTCTAAAAAGCAGATAAGAGGTGTTTCCACATGGAAAAACTTAAGGAGTTTGCAAATTTCATACTTGATAAGGCGAAAAAGCTCGTGCAGGAAATGCCTGGTTATATCGGCCAGGGGAAAAAAGAAGCGCAGGTTTTTGCGAAGCATGCTGGACAAAGTGTGCCAGAATACATAAAGCAGGTAAAACAGAACGCGCCGGGGTACATAAAACAGACCATACGAAATATACCCCGAAATGTAAAGCAGGCGGCACGCAGGCTGTGGGAGCTTCCCCGCAGTATGACGAAACAACAGTGTATATTTGGCGGCGCTTTGGTTATTCTGACACTGATAGCATTTTGCTTTATGTCCGGTGGACAGGATATTTCAGTAGCATCTACTCCCGGAGTAATCTCTAGTGATAATGGTGTCATGGTGTATGAGGGAGCAGGGGAGCAATTTGATATTTTGAAGTATGATGACGAGCAGGTGTGGCTGCCGGTGGATACGAAAATATCAGTCCTTACAGTATATGAAAACTGGTATCGGATATCATTTTCTTATCAGGATGAGATATTAAAAGGATATGTGGACAGCTCTACGGTTACGGTAAATGAAGTAAACGTGGCGTCGGAGGTTCCGGCGACCATTATCCAGAAAAATACAATTGTATATGAAAAAGCAGGGCAGGATTCTGCCTCCCTGCAGAACGAAGACACGCAGATTCGGCTTGCAAATGGAAAAAATGTAGTGATAATCAGCGAAGAGATGGCAGATGGAGATAAGTGGTTTGGAATTTCTTTTACCTACAATAAAAAGGTAATGCAGGGATATATAAATTCCCGGTACGCAAGAATCCGAATCAGTGAGCCCATAAAAGCAGCCGTGCGCAGCACAGGATGGGTGACTTTGCGCAAGGAGCCGGGACTTCGTAGTTATCCCGTATTGGTGGACGATATTCATGCTGTGCGTATATATGATACCCGGAATGTCAGCGTAGTGGATGAGGAATTGGCTGGGGGACAGATTTGGTATAAAATTCTTGTGGAATATGGTGGTGTGGAGTACCGTGGATATGTGCCTGCTGTGAAAATCCGTTTTGGGGAGATTGTGGAAAAAGTTCCGGAATTTACAGCACCACCTACGGCAACCCCCATTGGCCGGTTTGTGGCAACACCGTCACCAGAACCTGCTCCGCAGCCCCAGGACAAAAAAGGCAAGGGCGGCAAGGGAGGAAAACAGACTCCGGCTCCCAAGGCGATGTCCATGAAGAAATTTAAAAAGTATATTAAGGATCAGGGCTTTCCAGAAGATTAACAAAAAGCGCTGATTGAGCTGCACAAGCAATATCCTTATTGGATATTTAATGCTTATGATACCGGTATCGAATGGAGCGATGCCGTGGCAGGGGAGTCGAAAACAGGCTTAAACCTTATCGAGAATAGCCGTCCATCCGGATACAAATCAAAGGCGGCAGGGGCGTATGACAGCGCCACAGATACCTACCGGGCGTTTGACGGAAACTCCTGGGTAGCTGTTTCCACGGCGGCAGTATCATATTTCATGGACCCCCGTAACTTCCTGAATGCAACAGACATTTTTATGTTTGAGAGCCAGGAATACCAGGAGGGCGCCCAGACCAGGGAAGGCGTGGAAGAAGCCTTATATAACACCCCTATGTATAAGACCAAATTTACCTATACCGACGATGACGGAAAAGAAAAGAGTATGTACTATTCCCAGGCATTTATGAAAGCGGCGAGACAGTCCGGCGTCAATCCATATACGCTGGTTGCCAGAGTAAAGCAGGAAGTAGTCACCGGCCCCACATCGATGAGTGTGGCGGTTACGGGTAATGCCAACGGATACAAGGGAATTTATAATTTCTATAATATTGGCGCTACCCATGGGGCAAACGCTGTGTACAATGGATTGCGGTATGTAGCCAACAATGGAGAATATGGACGTCAATGGAACAATCCTTTAAAGGCAATTGTGGGAGGAGCGGAGTTTATTGG
>CAZSGT010000022.1:0-11938 GCA_964606215.1 uncultured Lachnospiraceae bacterium | reverse complement strand
TCCGGAATGTAACAGCGTCGCCGGAAAGGTCCTGTATAAAGTCTTCGGTTATCAGGTCACCGATGCGGAGCCTGCGAAGCATCCTGCATCCCTCCGGCGTCTTTCGCAGAATTAAATCGTAGTGCTGGTCTTCCGTCATGTATACGCTGATGCCTGCCTCAGCGCCGGTAATGGCTACATCACAGGAGAGGGAGAAAGAAAATTCCTGCTGGCGCAGAGCAATGTAGGTGGGTGCACCCTTTGGTTCATCCAGGGTATCTTTTCCTGCTTCCAGGGTGAAACTGTCCGGGGTAAATGTGTATTTTGTCATGTCCGGGTTGCGCAGATAGCACCATTGCAGTCCGGGTTTCGTGTTGGCAAAGGTGTATTCCGGCAGTGGCTGCTGGATAAGGTCTGCGGGGAGACAGTCTGTCTCCATCTGAAGACGGGTGGTACCGTCCTGACCGGCAGTGAACCAGCCGTCGGCGTCAAAGGTTACCGGCACCAGATATACCTCCCGGCCCAGCGTGTGGTGCATAACCCATTCATGTATCTGGCGGAAGGCAAGATGTACCATCCAGTAATTTCCATTTGTATCCTGCACGATATCACCGTGTCCACAGCCCTGCAGGCGGTAACCGCCCAGGTTGCGGTTGGTGAGAAATGGATTGTGGGGATATCCTTCAAAGGGACCGTAGGGGGTATCTCCTTTTGCATAAATCAGCATGTGACCGTACTCCGTGCCACCCTCGGAAGCAAGAAGGTAATAAGTATCTCCAAACTTGTAAAGGTGTGGTCCCTCCAGAAACCGGCCGCCGTTGCCGTGCCAGATGCATTTGCCCTCGGTAAGTTTTTTTCCGGTAGCAATGTCAATCTCGCATTGGAAAATACCACTTCTGCCATTTTCATCGGTGCCGTTGCTCATGAAATATGCGGTATCGCCCTCAAAGTAAAGAGAGGGGTCAATGCCGCCCTGCTCTACAAAAATAGGGTCGGACCATTCGCCGTAAATGTCATCGGTATACACATAAAAATTGCCTCCATGGCTGACGTTGGTGGTCACCATGTAAAATCTGCCCTTATGGTAACGGATGGTGGGGGCGAAAATTCCCTCGCTGGAAGCCGCATCGTATACAGGCAGCTGGCTGTCTCTGGTCAATACGTTGCCAATCTGTGTCCAATTAATCAGGTCTTTGCTCTCAAACAGAGGTACTCCCGGGAAGTACTGGAAAGAAGAGCAAACCATATAATATGTGCCGTCTACGGCGCAGATACTTGGGTCCGGGTAAAAGCCCGGCAAAACAGGGTTCGTGTATTTCATAGTTATCCTCATTTCTGCATATGCATGCGTTTTTTGTCTACACAATATTTTTTCGATTTGCGCGAAGGCAAAGCGTGTTTCTCATCGTTTTTTTATTGTATCACACGGTATGTAAAAAGACCATTACAAAATGCGGAAATGTTGCAACTTTCCAAAAGTGCAGATTTATGCTATAATTGTATTGTAAGAAAAATGAGTACATGCGTATGCAGAAATGAGGATAACCATGGATAATAAAAAGTTAGCGGATATACTGTTTCCAGAGGTGACACAGGCACCGGAATATTATGAAGAGAAATATCCCTATAGAAAACTTTCAAAAAAAGCACAGGTAACCCGTATGGCGCCTAGTCCTACGGGCTTTATACACTTAGGAAATCTTTACAGCGCACTGGCAGATGAGCGGATTGCCCACCGTAATGGAGGCGTTTTCTATCTTCGTATTGAGGACACGGACGCCAAGCGGAAAGTGGAGGGCGCCGTAGATACGATTATAAATGTTTTAAAATATTTTGATATTGAATTTGATGAGGGTGCCGGGTTCGATGGGGAAGACGGGCAGGGAGAGAGTGGGCAGAACGCCTATGGCCCCTATTTTCAGAGAGAACGCGCAGAGATTTATCATGTATATGCAAAGAGCCTGGTGGAGAAAGGCCTGGCTTATCCTTGTTTCTGTGAGGAAGAAGAGCTGGACAGGGTCCGGCAGCAACAGGATGCGGACAAGGTGTTGACTGGCTATTATGGCAAATATGCTGTCTGCAGGGGACTTTCCCTGGAGGAGATAGAGGCGAATATACAGGCAGGAAAGCCCTATGTGCTGCGTCTGCGTTCCCAGGGGCAGGAGGGAAATGAGATTACATTTACCGACAGCATCCGGGGAGAGATTACACTTCCAGAGAATATCCACGATATTGTACTGCTGAAGCGTGACGGCATTCCCACCTATCATTTTGCCCATGCGGTGGACGACCACCTGATGCGGACAACCTTGGTTATCCGTGGCGGGGAGTGGCTTGCCAGTGTTCCGATTCACTATGAACTATTTCATCTTCTGGGCTTTAAGATGCCGGCATATGGCCACACTGCCCATCTGATGAAGTTTGATGAGGAGACTGGCGGCAAGCGGAAGTTATCCAAGCGCAAGGACCCGGAGTTATCCTTAGATTATTACCGCAAGGACGGATATCATCCCTACTGTATGAAGGTGTACCTGATGACACTGCTGAACTCCAATTTTGAAGAGTGGCATGATCAGTTTCCAGACAAGGATATCCAGGAGTTTCCGTTTTCTGTGGATAAGATGAGCCAGTCCGGCGCTCTGTTTGATAAGGACAAGCTTCACAATATCTGTAAGAATGAGCTGTCCAGATTATCGGAGGAAGAGGTATACAGCTTCCTGTACGACTGGGCATGTGAGCACGAGCCGGAGAAGAAAGAGGTATGGTTTGCAGACAAAGAGAAGATGATGGAGATTCTCCGTCTCTATATGGGCGTTGGCATGAAACGCAGGCGGAAAGATTTTATGTATGCCAGACAGGTCTTTGAGATGATTGCCTACTTCTTTGATTTGGGAGAGGGGGAAGCGGACGAGTTCCGCCAGGATGCAGACACCATCCGTACCATTTTGCAGGCATATCTGGATTCCTATAATCATGGGGATGACAATGGCCAGTGGTTTGATAAGGTAAAAGCCATTGCGGATAACAATGGGTTCACTTCAGATATGAAGGCATACAAGAAGGCGCCGGAGCAGTACAAGGGCAGTGTCTCCGATGTGGCGGAGGTTATCCGCATCGCCGTGACCGGGCGGGCAAATACACCGGATTTGTGCAGTATTGTGCATATTATGGGAGAAGAGCAGATGCGCCAGCGCATTGAGGGGGTACTTGCTGCCCTGTAATTTTCCGGTATTGAAACGGAGCGGGCAGTCCGAAAAGCAGTTTCTCATCCTTAAGGCGTTTATAATCTATGAAACGATGCTGTGGTATGCTGGCGTTGCAGCCTGTCACAGAGGAGATAAAGAGAATGCGGATGGCATTTTCATAATACACTACCAATAAGAGCAACGCAGAAAAGAGAGGTTATCATGGGATTAATAAGAGCATTAAAGAATGCAGCCGGAAGTGTTCTGGCAGACCAGTGGAGAGAGTATTTTTACTGTGATGCACTGGAAAATGATGTGCTGGTGACAAAAGGAAAGAAGCGCGTGTCACAGAAGCGTTTTGGAAGCAATACCAAAGCGGAGGACAACATTATCTCTAATGGTTCAATCATCGCAGTCAACGAAGGACAGTGTATGATTATCGTGGACCAGGGAAAAGTTGCCGAGATTTGTGCGGAAGCCGGGGAGTTTGTGTATGATACTTCCACAGAACCAAGTATATGGTACGGTAGTTTGGGGGAGAATATAAAACAAAGCTTTTCAACCTTTGGCAGGCGTTTTACTTTTGGCGGCGATACGGCAAAAGATCAGCGGATTTATTTCTTTAACACAAAAGAGATTATGAAAAATCTGTACGGAACTGCGGCTCCAGTGCCGTTCCGTGTGGTAGATACCAACATCGGACTGGATATTGATATTTCCATCCGGTGTAACGGAGAGTACTCCTTCCAGATTATTGACCCGATTTTATTCTATACGCATGTATGTGGCAATGTATCAGAGGAGTACACAAAAGACCAGATAGACAGCATGCTCCGGACAGAGCTTCTCACAGCGCTGCAGCCGGCATTTGCAAGGATTTCAGAGATGGGTGTCCGCTATAGTGCCCTGCCGGGACATACAACGGAGCTTGCAGATGTGCTGAATGATATTCTCAGCGAGAAGTGGACACAGCTTCGAGGTATCCAGATTGTATCTATCGGTGTCAATACCGTGAAAGCATCCGCAGAGGATGAGGAAATGATTAAAGAGCTGCAAAGGACAGCCGTTCTTCGCAACACCAACATGGCGGCGGCTACGCTTACTGCTGCACAGGCAGAGGCTATGAAGTCTGCGGCAAAGAATGAGCAGGCGGGACCTATGCTGGCATTTGCCGGGATGAACATGGCAAACATGGCAGGTGGAATGAACGCCAACACCTTATTTGCCATGGGGCAGCAGGAACAGCAGGCAGCTCAGGCAGCGGCGCCGGTTCAGAATGCGCCTCAGGATGGTTCCGTTTCCGGTGGAGCAGTTCTTGGTTGGACCTGTGCCTGTGGCAAGGGAGATAACCGGGGCAAGTTCTGTATGGAATGCGGCGCAAAGAAACCGGAGGATGCTGGCTGGACCTGTTCCTGCGGTGCAGTAAATACTGGCAAGTTCTGTACACAGTGTGGTGCAAAGAAACCGGAGGGAGCACCGTTATATAAGTGTGACAAGTGTGGATGGGAGCCGGAAGATCCCATGAATCCACCGAAGTTCTGTCCAGAATGTGGCGATGTTTTCGATGAAAATGATATTGTAAAATAATAGAGGAAAATATGTTAACGATTACTTTTTTAGTGTCAGCATTGATTTTTGCCATCTGTACAGGGGTGCTGGTGGCAGTCGTGCTCTATATCAGAAGTAAAGTGAGGGATTTCTCACGGTCAGCCTTTGGAACGGATTCACTGAAAGAGGGATTTGCGCAGGTGGAGGCAGAGTATGCCTCCACCCCCAAATCGGTATCTGCTCTAACGAGTCTGTATTTACCAAAGATTCAGAAGGATTTTCCGGATTTTTCCTACGATGAGATGAAAACCAAGTCAAATAATGTACTTACATCCTATCTGCTGGCATTGGACAGCCATCAGGCGGGAAAGCTGACAGAAGGAAACGACGATTTGAAGAATAAGCTGGAAAACCAGCTTGTGCAGTTAGACAATGTGGGATGCCGTATGCATTTTCAGAATATCCGGATTCACCGGACGGAGATTTCTGCATACCAGAAGAACAAGGGCAGGGTGATTATTACCTTTCAGTCCAGTGTTGAATACATATACTTTAAACAAGATGAGGCGGGGACGGTGGTAGAGGGAAGCCAGACGGTGAAGAAACAGTCCAGATATGAGGTGGATTTAGTGTATATCCAGGACAGGAACATTGCTTCACAGGATATGGACGGAACAATCGGGCTGAACTGCCCGAACTGCGGTGCACCCCTTACGGGACTTGGTGCGGATACTTGTCCGTATTGCCAGACCCCTGTGATTAAGTTAAATATCCATGCGTGGTCTTTTGGGGATATCAGGGAGAAATAACAGTTGGAATCGAATGAATTATTTTCGGAAGGTGTGATTGCATTGAAGTTTCAAAAAGGAGATTATGTTGTTCATGGGAACAACGGGATATGTCAGATTGAGGACATTACCCATTTAGACATTACCGGCAGTGATAAAAATAAAAAATACTATGTACTGCATTCGGTCAGGGACAAATCCAGCCGGATTTATTCTCCTGTGGAAAATGAGGGGAGTATGCGGCTTGTGCTCTCTCCGGCAGAAGCGGAAGATTTAATTGATCAGATTCCGGAAATTGAGGAGATGTGGATTGATAATGAAAAACTCCGGGAGAATATTTATAAAGAGGCCATTGCCAGCGGAGATTTGCGAAAGCTGATTGGAATTATCAAGACATTGTATTTAAGAAAACAAAAACGGCTTGGGGAGGGAAAGAAGAATACGGCGACAGATGAAAGATATCTTACGATTGCGGAGGACAAGCTGCACAGGGAGCTGGCATTTGCGATGGGAAAAGAGCCGGAGCAGATGCAGCAGATTATCGAGGAGCGGGTCCATGCCCTGGAGGTATAAAAGTTCCGGAGGGTGGAGAACAGAAATCTGTACTGGAATGAGGCAGTCGATTTGCGTTTTAAAAGTGGTTGATAGGATGTAAGGGCAAATGGTATAATAAGACATCTGAATTTATGGAGAGGCGAAATTAAAACGTTTCGGAATGGAGGAATACATGAGCAAAAAATATAGTGTTGGAGTGGATATTGGCGGTACTACCGTAAAGATGGGGTTGTTTAAGGTTGAGGGCGAGCTGCTGGACAGCTGGGAGATTGTGACGCGAAAAGAAGAGGGAGGCTGCTATATTCTTGGAGATATTGCAGATTCCATTCAGGAAAAATTAAAAAAGAAAAAGATTGACAAGGATGATATCGCAGGTATTGGTTTGGGTGTTCCAGGTCCCATTACCGAGGACGGTACAGTTTTAAAGTGTGCGAATCTGGGATGGGGCGTATTCCAGGTAGCAGACGAAGTGCGCAGGCTTACCGGGGTGGAGAATGTAAAGGTAAATAATGACGCCAACGTGGCAGCCCTTGGCGAGATGTGGCAGGGCGGCGGCAGAGGATATAAGAATCTGGTGATGGTGACGCTGGGAACCGGCGTCGGCGGCGGTATCATTGTGAACGGCAGGATTTTGACGGGAAGCAACGGTGCAGCTGGAGAAATTGGACATATTACTGTCAATGAGGAAGAAGAGTTCCGCTGCGGATGCGGCAAGCAGGGATGTCTGGAGCAGTATGCGTCAGCAACCGGTCTGGTAAAAGAGACAAATCGCGCCCTGAACAATACAGACGGACCTTCTCTTTTGCGGGAGATACAGTACTTATCTGCCAAATCTGTTTTTGATGCGGCGAAGGACGGAGACAGCCTGGCAAATGAGCTGGTTGACATGTTTGCAGATTATCTGGGACTGGCATTGTCCCATGTGGCGGCAGTGGTAGACCCTGAAGTGTTTGTCATTGGCGGAGGTGTGTCCAGAGCGGGTGAGATGCTTACAGAGCGCATTAAGGCTGCCTATGAGAATAAGGTCATGTTTGCCCTGAAGAATAAAGAGTTTAAACTTGCGGAGCTGGGCAATGACGCCGGCATATACGGAAGTGCCAAAATGGTTCTGGATGATTGATGCCACCCGGTGGAAACATATCGAAACGGGTTATTTGTCAGAATCCATAAACATATAATTAAGAAACATATTACTGAGGCGGTTAAAATTCGTCCATATTTAACCGCTTTAGTAATACATTGCAAGACGCCAAACGGACAGACCTTTGGCGTCTTGTGGTGAGAACGCAGATGTGTTATCGTAAATAGTAATGATACGTTCTTTAGTGGAGGTTTCCCATGTCTTTTATAGAAAAATTGCAAATGATAGTTACGGAAGATAAAATTTTACAGGAGGAGCCGTTGTCGGCGCACACGTCCTTCCGCATTGGCGGTCCGGTACAGTATTTTCTTTTGCCGGAGAAAGAAGATGAGCTGGTGCGGCTGGTAGCGCTTTGTGTGGAAGAGAAGATGCCGTATCTCCTTCTTGGCAATGGAAGCAATGTGCTGGCGAAGGATGAAGGACTGCGGGGTGTAGTTATCTGTACAAAGAGTTTGCAGGGGATTTCATGGGAGAATGGGAACACGGTAACAGCTCAGTGTGGGCTTCTTCTTGGGGCTATGGCGGCAGATGTGTTAAAGCATAGCTGCACTGGATTTGAATTCGCCAGCGGCATACCTGGGACGGTAGGGGGAGCAGTGCTTATGAATGCAGGGGCTTACGGCGGCGAGATGAAAGATTGTATGGTGTCGGCAAGGACCCTGACCAGAGAGGGTACAGTGAAAGAATATACGGCACAGGAGCTGGAGCTCTCATATCGGCATAGTATTTTGCAGGACAACGGGGAGATTCTTTTGTCAGCCACCTTTCATTTTGAGTCCGGTGATTCGGAGGAAATCCGGAGCAAGATGCAGGAGTTGAACCAGAAACGCAGGGAGAAACAGCCTTTGGAGTACGCCAGTGCCGGCAGTACGTTTAAAAGGCCGGAGGGATATTTTGCCGGGAAACTGATTGATGATGCGGGACTGCGGGGATATCGTGTGGGGGACGTGATGGTTTCTGAGAAGCATTGCGGTTTTGTGGTGAATGTGGGGAACGGTACATATGCCCAGGCGATGGAAGTGATTCGTCATGTGCAGGAGGAAGTCCTGGCACAGTTTGGAGTGGAACTGAGACTGGAAGTCCGCCAGATTGGATAGAAATACATAGGATTGGAAGTCTGCCGGATTATCAGGAATATACGGAACAGATAAAGTGCTGTCAGATATGACAGAAATAATATGGGAAGGAAAGGAGGCGCAGATTATGAAATTGATGATTGTCACAGGAATGTCGGGGGCCGGAAAAAGTTCGGCACTGAAAATGCTGGAGGACATGGGATTTTTTTGTGTAGATAATCTACCGACTCCGTTGATTCCCAAATTTACCAAGCTTGTGGTGGAGGAGAGCGAAAGCATTGACAAGGCGGCGCTGGGCGTCGATGTCCGCAGCCGTCATTCCCTGGGAAAACTGACCGAGGTTTTGAAGGAGCTGGAGGAGAGCGGATATCATTACGAGATGTTGTTCCTGGACGCCAGCACATCCACGCTGGTGAAGCGGTATAAAGAAACCAGAAGAAACCATCCACTGGCAGCAGAAGGGCGGGTGGACAAAGGAATTGAGAAGGAGCGGGAGCTGCTAGCTGAAATCAAGGAGCGGTCAGATTTCATACTGGATACCAGCAAGCTTCTAATCCGGGAGTTAAAGCAGGAAGTGGAGAAGGTAATCAACCAGGAGGGGGATTACCATAATTTCTATGTAACCATTGTTTCCTTTGGTTTTAAGTATGGTATTCCCACGGATTGTGATTTGGTTTTTGATGTGCGTTTTCTGCCAAATCCGTTCTATATTTCACAGATGCGTCCGAAGACGGGTAATGACAGGGAAGTGTTTGATTATGTCATGGCGGCGCCGGCAGCGCCGGAGTTCTTGAAGAAACTGGAGGATATGCTGCGTTTTTTGATTCCCAATTATATTATAGAGGGAAAGAACCAGCTGGTGGTGGGAATTGGATGTACAGGAGGCAGGCACCGCTCGGTGACCATTGCCAATGCCCTGGGTGAAAAAATGAAAGATATGGATTACAGCTTTAAAGTGGAGCATCGGGATATTCAGTCGTAAACACGGTCAGATGTAAGCGGCATTTCGGAACGGGGGATTCGTATGTCATTTTCAGCACAGGTAAAGGGAGAGCTTATGGAGCGTTGTCCAGCGGCGAGGCATTGCCGTATAGCAGAGTTTGCCGCGATTTTTGGAATGTGCGGCAGGATGGTGTGGACCGGAGGAGGCAAAGTATTTTTGAAGATTCACACAGAAAACTTGACAGTAGCTCAAAAATCCTTTATCTTAATAAAGAAAGCGTTTCGGGCACATGTTGATGTGCGCAGCCGAAGCGGAGGGGAGCGGCGTGGAACAACATATACGTTGCTGGTTAAAAATCAGGAGAAGGTTCAGGTGATACTGAAAAGCTTAAAGCTCATGGATGACGCCGGAGTTGTGTGGGGCAGCAATGGCGGAGTAAATCATCTCATTATTCAGAACACCTGTTGTAAGCGTGCCTATCTGAGAGGAGCGTTTCTTGCCTCCGGCTCTATTACAGACCCGGAAAAAGCATATCATCTGGAGATTGTAGCTTCGGATAAAGAGAAGATTACAGATTTACAGAAAACGGTGTGCGCATTAGGCGTAGAAGCCAAGGTAGTACAGCGCAAGAAGTATTACGTGCTGTATGTGAAGGAAGGTTCGCAGATTGTTGATGTATTGAATAATATGGAAGCATATAAGGCGTTAATGGATTTTGAGAATGTCCGTATTGTGAAGGAGGTTCGCAATGCCGTCAACCGAAAGGTGAACTGTGAGACTGCCAATATCAGTAAGACAGTGAATGCGGCAACGAAACAGGCAGAGGATATCCGTTATATTCACGACGTCATGGGGTTCGACATTTTAACAGATGGATTGCGTCAGATGGCGGAGTTGCGGTTGCAATATCCGGAGGCGTCTTTGCAGGAGCTTGGGCAGATGCTGCCAGAGCCCATCAGCAAATCCGGTGTGAACCACCGTCTCCGTAAGCTGAGTGCGATTGCACAGGATCATCGGAGCAAAAAGGAGGATATCAGCAATGATTTCAAGAACGATGAACATTAACCTTCCAAGCGGTTTGGAGGCAAGACCTGTAGCGGTGTTGGTGCAGGTGGCAAGCCAGTATGCCAGCAGTATTTATATTGAGTCGGGGGATGTGAAAGTGAATGCCAAGAGCATCATGGGTATGATGGCGATTGGACTTGCCCCGGGGGAGGATGTTACGGTTTCCGTAGATGGCGAGGATGAAGAGACCGCCATGGGGGAGATTGAAAAGTATTTATGTGCAGGAGTTTAGCATAGAAGTATATAGGATGAAAAACGTTTCGCACTGCGAAACGTTTTTTACAGTATAGGACAGGGTATCAAAAGATTGAGTCTTTGAAATTCTTGTCAATTTGTATGATGTCTGTGAAAGAAAGCCAAAGCAGCTAGTTTTATTCAAGGCACGCTTTCGCTTGTCAAGGTACGCAGTGGTGCATAAAGCCATAAAATCATGACGAACGGAAAGCCCTGATGGGCTGAACCGGCACAATATGCGGTATTGCAAACAAGTTTGCAAACGCACATATCTGCACCGGTTGGCGCAGGGCGCAATTCCCGTTCGTCATGATAAAATACATGGCTTAAGCACCAGCGGCCTTGAAACAGCCTTGAAATAAAAAAGCTGTTTGGCTTTCCATTATCCAGTTTTACGCGCAAATTGACAAAACATATTATACAACACTGACTTTTGATGCCCAAATATAAGAATTTTTATTCGTTATATATAGAAAAGAGGGACGATATGGCATTTACACATTTACACGTGCATACAGAATATTCCTTGCTGGATGGTTCCAGTAAGATTAATGAGCTGGTGGCAAGGGCGGCGGAGCTTGGCATGGACAGTCTTGCCATTACCGACCACGGCGTTATGTATGGCGTGATTGATTTTTACCGGGCGGCGCATAAGGCGGGGATTCGCCCTGTAATTGGCTGTGAGGTGTATGTGGCGGCAGGGTCCCGTTTTGATAAAGAGGTGGGAAAAGGGGAAGAGCGTTATCATCATCTGGTACTTCTGGCAGAGAATAATCAGGGGTATTCCAATCTGATGAAGATTGTGTCCAAGGGCTTTACCGAGGGCTTTTATTATAAACCCCGGGTAGATTATGAGGTGTTAGAGGAGTTTCATGAGGGTATCATTGCCTTGAGTGCCTGTCTGGCAGGAGTGGTTGCCACCAATCTCCGGCTGGGATTTTATGACAAGGCGAAGGAGGAAGCCCTGCGGCTGCTGGATATATTTGGAGAGGGCAATTTTTATCTGGAACTGCAGGACCATGGAATACCAGACCAGCAGACTGTGAACCAGGGATTGGTGCGAATGAATAAGGAGACGGGAATTCCCCTGGTTGCCACCAACGATTCCCACTACATATATGCGGATGATGCGGAGGCACATGATATTCTCCTGTGTATCCAGACCCAGAAAAAGGTCACGGATGAAGACCGTATGCGTTATGACGGCGGACAGTATTATCTGAAATCGGAAGAGGAGATGCGGGAGTTGTTTCCCTATGCGCAGGAGGCCATTGATAATACCCACCGCATTGCAGAGCGTTGTCAGGTGGAGATTGTTTTTGGGGAGTACAAGCTGCCTCTATACGATGTTCCTGAAGGGCTTACGGCGTGGGAGTATCTGAACCGTCTTTGTGAGGAAGGGCTTTTGAAACGGTATGGCGAGG
>CAZSGT010000021.1:0-11993 GCA_964606215.1 uncultured Lachnospiraceae bacterium | reverse complement strand
CGGAAGAATCCGGACAATGGAGGATTTGCGATTTTTACCGGCCTGGAGCAGATTGTGGAATATATTCAGGAACTGCATTTTGAGCCGGAGGATATCCAGTATTTCCGGAGCCAGGGGTTATTTTGCGAGGAATTTTTGCAGTATTTGCAGGACTTTCATTTTAAGGGAGATATCTATGGATTCCGGGAGGGAACCATTATGTATCCAGGGGAGCCGGTGCTGACGGTGGTTGCGCCGTTAATTGACGCACAGTTAATCGAGACGGCAATCCTTTTGCAGGTAAACCATCAATCCCTGATTGCCACTAAGACCAGGCGAATTGTAAAGGCAGCGGACGGCAGGGCAGTTTCGGATTTTGGCGCCAGACGTGCCCATAATATGGATGCGGCGGTTTATGGAGCCAGGGCGGCATATATCGGCGGCGCCGTAGGGACTGCCACGGTGCTGGCAGGACAGATGTTTGACATTCCCATAAGCGGAACCATGGCACACAGTTTTGTCATGTTTTATAAAGATGAATATACGGCTTTTCAGAAATATGCACAAGCCTATCCAGATGCCACGGTGCTCCTGGTGGATACCTACGATGTGATTCACAGCGGTATTCCCAACGCCATCCGTGTGGCGAAGGAGATACTGGAGCCGATGGGCAAGCGGTTAAAAGGCGTGCGCATAGACAGCGGCGACCTTGCCTATCTCACAAAAAAATCCAGAAAGCTTCTGGATGAGGCGGGACTTACCGATTGTAAAATTATTATTTCAAATAGCCTGGATGAATTCACCATTACTTCGATTTTGAACCAGGGCGGAAAGGTGGACAGCTTTGGTGTAGGAGAACGGCTGATAACTGCCCGCTCTGAACCGGTGTTTGGCGCAGTGTATAAGCTGGCGGCAGTGGAGCGGGACGGGGTGTTTGAACCACGCATAAAGATATCTGAGAATGTGGAAAAAATTACCAATCCCGGACTGAAAAAAGTGTACCGCATCATTGATGAAGAGGGACGTGCCATTGCAGATATGATTGCAAAGGCAGACGAGGAAGTGGATATGACAAAACCCTTCCGTTACGTGGATCCCACCAAGCCGTGGAAAAACCGGTTTTTCGAAAACTGTCGGGCAGTGAGCCTGCAGGTGCCGGTATTTCTCAATGGGGAGTGTGTGATGGAACTGCCCTCGTTACAGGAGATTGCCGATTATGTAAAGAAGCAGTTGTCAGAGGAAATCTGGGAGGAGGAGCAGCGTTTTGAATATCCGCATATGCACTATATGGATATGACGCCGGATTATTATGAGATGAAAATGGAGTTGTTGGAGGATTCCAGAGTGGAAATGTAAGAGTGTGAGAGCCGTAATTTTGGGGAACATGCGGATGTGCATAAGACAAAAACGGCATTAAAGGGAGGAAACAATGTATAACGGATACCGGATAGTTTCTTTATGTATGGGAAGAGTGTACGATGAGCGGAATATTGATTTTGTACGTGAATTGAATATAAGTCTTTGCAAGAGGGGATACCGTCTGCTGATTTACCAGACCTGTTCGGATATGTATTGGCGCAGCCTTACCGAGATGGGGGAACGTTTGGTTTTTGATGCGGTAGATTATGAAATTACAGATGTGCTGCTGATGTTTGATGAGACGTTTCACGATGATGACAGTATTCAGAAGTTGTACAGGGCGGCAAAGGAGCATAATGTTCCGGTGTTTTGCATCGGCGGGCAGCGGGAAGGGATATATAGCTTTCCCTTTGATTATGGAGGAGGCTTTGCCCAGATGTTAGAGCATGTCATGGTGGAGCATGGAATTACGGACGTGCATATGATAGCCGGATTTAAGGATGAACCTATGTCGGAAGAACGTATCCGGCTTTATAAGGAGTATCTGGAAAAATGTGGCATTGCCTGGCAGGATTCCATGTTAAGTTATGGAGATTATTGGGAGTATCCCACCAGGGAAGCAATAAATGTGCTGATTGCAGAGAACCGTGTGCCAAGGGCGGTGATTTGTGCCAATGACATGATGGCGATTACTGCCTGCGAGACATTGAAACAGCATGGATATGCTGTTCCGGAAGACGTGCTTGTAACTGGCTTTGACGGTGTGCTCAGCGCTTATCTGACAAGACCCACCATTACCACCTGTAAGTGCGATTATGAATGGATGGCAGAGGAGATTGCAAACACCATGGAGGATATGTTTGCGGGCAGTGAGCCAGTGCTTTTACATCCGGTGAAATATGTTATAGACAAGATGGAATCCTGCGGTTGCGGCGAGAGAAAATCTGAGGTCAATGTAGGATTAGAGTTAAAGGAGATGCGGGATTTACTGTATAAGTATCAGGATGACGACCGTTTTTTTGCAGAGCGGGGATATCAGGTTCCCTTCTGCGAGGACAGACAGGCGTTCTATGAGATATTGAAACAGTGTAACTATTATTATACGACAGTAATGATAAACCGGGAATGTTTTGATGAGAGTGTAAGTCCCATGCAGAAAATACGGGAAAACCCCTTTGATGACAACATGTATGTTGCGTATATTGCTGGTATAGACCAGGAACAGTGGCCGGAGAGGGGAAGTCTTCGAGATATTTTAAGTGAGGAGTTCGAGATATTTGGCAGACCGTCCCCGCTGGTGTTTACAGCATTGAATTATCTGGATATTCCATTGGGCGTGGCATGCTTTTATTTTGACCCGTCCATGCATGACTACTGTAAAATATCCCAGTATACCATGGCGATTACCAACGCCATCAGTACATACCGTAATACCAAGTACCAGCAGTATATGACCCGCATCGTAGAGGAGAGCTATAAGTTAGATTACCTTACAGGACTGTTTAACCGCGACGGTTTTTATAAAGAATACGGGGAGGTATGTAATAAAGCGGCCAGCATGGAGCATCCAAAGCTTCTGGTGGCTTCTGTGGATTTGGATGGTCTGAAGTATATCAATGATACCTTTGGGCACGAGGAAGGCGATTTTGCAATTCGCAGTGTGGCAAGGGCGTTGGCATGCGTACAGATTGAAAATAAATTATGTGCACGTTTTGGCGGAGATGAGATGGTATTGTGTACAGTGCAGGAAAATGTGGAGGGGATGGAAGAGCAGATTCGGCGGGATATGCAGGAATATATCCGGGAAATCAATGATACGGCGAAAAAGCCGTATGGCCTTTCGTTTAGTATTGGTGTCAGCACAGGTGAATATGGAGAAAATATATTCGAGGATATGCTGCGGATTTCGGACGGGCGGATGTATGAGGAGAAAAAGACCAGACCGCACCATAGATGACGCAGGGAAGGAAAATGTGCGAGACCATGCGTCGTTGGATAAACTGGGAAGTCTGGATATGTTTTACCAGAAGTAAATTTTGCCATAGAAAAGTCTAGTTTTTTTGTTAGTATAATATTGGATTATACTTGGAAAGGAGGTTTCGTGATGAAGAGGAAATGGGTGGAAACACTGGCGATTTCCGGAAGCCTTGTGATTCTTGCCCTGGGAACGTGGAGTGTATTGTCCCGTCTGGACAGGACATCCAAATTGTATGAGTATGAAGATACGGTAAATCTGTTTCAGGAAGAGGAGCCTACGCTTGTAACCCAGCAGGAAAAGACGGAGAATACAGAAACCTTAGAAGAGTATCAAAGACCGGAAAACAGACAGGAACCACAGGATAATGACCGGACCGATGTACAGCAGGCGTCGGATCAGGGAAAGGATTCAGATAAGGATACTGTCTCGGGAGGAAATGGAAAGTCCGGCGGTAAAGGAGGTTCCGGCAAAGATGGAGATGGCGGCGGCGGTGGAGGTGGTACCCACGGTGTGCCCACACCTGCACCTGTAGTTTCCCCATTGCCAAGCGCAGAACCGGTGATTCCAAATCCAACAGATAAGCCGGCGCCTACAGAGGACCCCCACCGTATTGTGAAGATTACCTGCGACTGGCCGGATAAGGACAGCATCAAATACATGAAGAGTATTCCAAAGGATACCATTGTTGTAAAAAGTATAGATGCATCCGGGGAGGAGACGGAGCTGGATGATTCCCAGTATACAGTGATTGGTCTGTATAACAACGTAGTGGGAAAGCACAATATGACAGTGGTGTACGATGATTTTGAATGCACACTGCGTTATACGGTAAACAACTATGTTGTCGGTCTGGACTTTGACTGGGAGACGAAAGACAACTGTTACATTGGCGAAGTGATTGACGATGATGTGCTTATGGTATATACGGAGATGGCCAACGACGATTGGGAAGAGGTGGAGTTTGGGGAGTACACCATCAGCGGGATAGACAATATGCGTACCGGGAAGCAGAAATTTACCATACGGTACGGAAGCTATTCGGTTTCAGATACGTGTGAATTTAAATATCAGAAGCTTTATAGTACGGCGGAGTATTACGTCATAGAGGAAAATGGAGACGAAACGCTGGTTGACAGCAAGGAAACCAGCAGGAATACATCCAGGGGAGAAAACATAGCCGCATACCCACAGGAAGAGAAGTTAAAGAACGGTCCGTATGCGGGAACCTACGAATTAAAAGAAACTGCTGTCACAGTGGAAGGAGCAGAGAAGAAACTGCCCTACCGTGTCAAGGCGAGAGACTTTGATATACGAATTACTGTGAAATATTATAAGAAAAAGTAAGGAGAGATGATAATGAAAACCAAAAGAGGTAAGAAACTGGCAGCATTTATTATTGTATTTGCGCTGTGTCTCACATCCGTGCATATACCTTCTGCACAGGCAGCTTCCAAAAAGACATCGCTTGCCAAAAAGAAGCTGACTATGACAGTGGGACAGAAAAAGACACTGAAGCTGAAAAACAACAAAAAGAAAGTGAAGTGGACGGTTACTTCCGGAAAGAAAAACATTAAACTTAGCAGTAAGAAAAAAACAGGTGTAAAGATTACTGCAAAGAAAGCGGGAACCTCCAAAGTGCAGGCAAAGATTGGTAAAAAGAAATATACCTGCAAAGTTACGGTTAAGGCAAAGACCACACCGGTAACACCGACGCCAAAGCCTACAACAAAGCCAACACCTGCACCGACACCGGAACCCACACCTGCACCAACGCCGGAACCCACACCGGAACCGACGCCAGAGCAGTTGATTGACGGCAAAAAGGCTTCCCAGGTTACGTTTATGAACGAGTTGGTAGCCAGTCTGCGGGAAGACGATGCAACGGTGGATTCCGATTTGGATTCTGATCAGTATACATGGAAGGACGGAGATTTAATCCGTATCAACTGGAATGAGCAGGAAATTACAGCTACGGAGTTATCCTTTGAGGGGCTTCCGGCATTGCAGGATATCAGCCTGGATTATAATGACACCATTGATGAGTTGGATTTGTCTGACAATCCGCAGATGATGTATGTCAGCTGCGAGGGCAATGAAATGTCAGAGCTGTATCTTACGGGATGTACTAAATTGGTAACCTTAAACTGTTCTGTCAATATGTTGAAAAACAAATTTTTGGACATTTCCAAATGTACGAAGCTGGTGGATTTGAGTTGTGCTGATAACCTGCTGACCACACTGGATGTGTCTGGAATGACAGAATTGGTTACTCTGGATTGCAATACCAATACATTGAAAAATCTGGATGTTGAAAAGTGTGTAAAACTGGAAGAGCTGAACTGTTCTGATAATGAAGATATGAATGTGTTGAAGGTCAACGCAAATCCTGTACTTAAGACATTGCAGTGCAGCGGCTGTTCACTGGAGGAGCTTTTGATTCAGAATGATGTGGCATTGGAAATTCTGGATTGTTCATACAACGTTCTGCCGGGGGTAGATACCAGCAAGAATGTGGAGCTGATTGAATATAACTGTAGTTATAACGGATATACTGCCGGTGATTATGAAGATAAAGATATTGATGATGAGGACGAGGATTTTGAGGACGAGGAGGATATCGACCTCTATGCTGACGATGAAATCACACCGCCTTCCGATGCAGACGGAAACGTAGAGGATGGTTCGGCAGATGATACCCAGGGAGATATTTCCGGGGACGATGGCAGCGGTGATGACGAACAGGGATATGGTGACACAGAAGATGATCCGGATGAAACGGTTACATTCCAGCTGGATGTATCCAAAAATACAAAGCTTGAAGTTTTAAAATGCGTGGACAACGGTCTTTCTGAGCTGAATCTTTCTGCAAATACCAAGCTGCGTCAGTTAACCTGTGCATACAACCTTCTGACAACATTGGATATTTCCACAAATACAGAATTAGAGTATCTGAACTGTAAGGGAAATCTTCTGACAGCGTTGGATGCTTCTGCCAATCCGAAGCTGTATGATACGTCCATGACAAAGTTAATTTATGACGAGGGCGTGCAGGTAACTCTGCCACCGGCAGCACAGTAAATGTATATTGTGAGACGGTACATGCATACAGTGATAAGATGATAGTGGATTTATCCGGGAGCATGTTCCGGCAGATGTAAGGATGTAAATATATTAAATAAGCAAGGCGTATAGTAGGGTGGATAAAACAAAGGCTGGCATGTTTCTATAGCCAGCTTATTGTAATATATTCTGGAGGGTTGCAACCATGACGAGAGAGGAGATGCAGGCTGCGCTGGCGCAGCTACATACAGAAGTCACGAAAGTGATTAAGGGTAAAGACGAAATTGTATGGAAGGTCATTATGGCAATTATGGCAGGCGGTCATATCCTGCTTGAGGATGTGCCAGGACTTGGAAAGACCACACTGGCAATGACTTTTTCCAAGGCGCTGGGTTTTACCAATAAGCGAATCCAGTTTACGCCGGACACCATGCCCAGCGATATTGTAGGAATGTCCATTTACAATGAGCAGTCGAATCAGTTTGAGTACAATGAAGGGGCGGCGGTGAATTGTAATCTTTTGCTGGGAGATGAGATTAACCGTACTTCTTCCAAAACCCAGTCCGCATTGTTGGAGGCCATGGCCGAGGGTAAGGTGACGGTGGACGGAGTTACTCATATTCTGTGCAACCCCTTTGTCGTCATGGCTACACAGAATCCAATTACCAGCGGTGGTACGCAGCCGCTGCCGGATTCCCAGCTGGACCGTTTTATGATTCGTTTGTCTATGGGATATCCCGATACCATGAACCAGCTGGAGATTTTGAAACATGTTTCCAACAAAGACATTTTAAAGAAGGTAGACGCCGTGCTGTCGGTAAACCAGGTGACAGAGATTCAGCAGTGTATCCGGGAATTGGCAGTAACGGATGAGATGTATCTGTATATGATTGGTTTGTGCGAGGCTACCAGAAACCATCCGGCGGTGGAACTGGGCATCAGCCCCCGTGGTGTGGGTGCGCTGGCGCAGATGGCTAAGTCCCATGGAGTCTGTCAGGGAAGAGATTATGTGATTCCGGAGGATGTGGAAGCGGTTCTGGCAGATTGTCTGAGCCACCGTCTGTTTATTGCCACCAAGGCAAAAAGAGAGGGCGTAACGGCGGTGCAGATTCTGGAAGATTGTATGAAAAAAGTAGAACGGCCGAAATTGTTGAAAAAGAGGTAACCTATGAGAGGGAAAATTTATTATGGAATCGTTCTCCTGGCGGCATTTCTCCTCTTTATGTGGACGAATGTGCAGGTGGCATTTTTCTTTTTAATACCTATGCTGATATTGATTCCGGTGGTGATTGCCGTTAATATTGGTGCGGCGAAGAAGGCACAGATTGCGGTGTATGTCAGACGGGACCGGCAGATTGATGCGGGCGCTGGCATAGAGGCTGTTTTTGAGGTCAGCAATCCCTCCATGCTTCCGCTGTTTCGTCTGCGTGTCTGTGGCGCTGTAAAAAATTTATTTACGAAATCGGAAGAACGTATACCCTTCGAGATGTCTGTGGCACCGAAGGGTAAAAAAGTATACAGAGTTTTCTTAAAGAGCATGTATTGCGGAAGGATTGACGGAGAGATTCTGGAGGCTTGGAGTTATGATTTTCTCGGACTGGAAAGGCGGGCAGTTTCCTGGCAGAGTATGGGAAAATGCTATGTGTATCCGGAGAGCCTGCCAGATGGATTTGGAGATATCGAACAGCACTTGCAGGACACTCTTCATACAGAAAACCGGTATCTGCACCGGAAAGGAAATGATATCACGGAGATTCTGGACATCCGGGATTACCAAAAAGGGGATAACATGAAAACCATCCACTGGAAGCTGTCGAAGAAGATGGGACGGAAGGTGGTGCGGGAGCTGGATATGCCGGCAAATCAGGAGATTATTTTATTTGCCGTAATCTCGGCGGAAAATCAGGAGAATGGAGAGGTGCGAAACCGGGTGGCAAGGACCCTGCTGGGCATTTCTTCAGAATTGCTTGCTGCCCAGATGGGGCATGATGCGGTGCTGTTTTCCGAGAGCGGAAATGTGTTGGGACGTTATAGTATTGAGGGGGCAGAGAGCCGGGATTGGTTTGAGCATATTCTTCTGGATGGAGACATCAGCTTTGAGGAGAGTCTGGTGGACCAGTATATTTTACGGCATAATGTGGCGGGAAAGTATGCATCCATATTGATTGTGACCGATGCGGGGATTGACTGGGGCAGCGACAGCCCGGGTTATATACAGATGATGGCGCAGTAAGGATGATAGCCGGCTTGCAGGGAACATGGTGCAGAGGAAGATATGACAGGTGTGGGAATGATGGTGTAGAGAAATGATATGCCAAATGTATGGGAATGATGATGCAGTGAAACCATGTGCCGGATATGGGGAGTACACAGAGAAAATTGAGGTGAGACGATGGAACAGTTGGCATCAGTGACAGGTTTTGAGAGAATAGAAAAAAAAGATAAAACGGCGGGCAGGCAGTATACCTCTCTGGTGCTTATACTTGTCACAGCCCTGGGGATGGGAATCTGCCTGCAGAATATGTTTTTGCCGGATATAAGCAAGATTCCCACCGTGTTTGTGATGTTACTTACCGGAAGCCTTTTGTGGGTGGTTGGAGAAAAGCGGCATGCTTTTGCTGCGATGTTTGGCAGTATAGTTATTTTGACCGTTTTAGTGGCTGTGGTTTTATTTTCCCAGTGGGGACTTGGAGCACTTACATTTTTAAACCGTTTTTTGGTGCGCTACAATTATGCCACTGGTCTTGCTATTGATTATTTTACGGTACCGGAGGGAGTGGACGCTTCCTTTGGCTGCAGTGTTTTTTTTGCAACATTTCTGGTGGTTCTGACGATATATATTACACTGTTGATTCGGGGAAAACATCCGCTGTTTTTGCTGGTATTCTGGCTGCCCCTCATAGGCGGGAGCATTTTTTTGGAGACCTCCATCGGCGGAGTTTTGGTGGGTGTGGCAGTGCTGTCAGTGATTGGCGCCTTTGCCTACAGCCAGACGGAGCTGCAAAAAGACGCCGTGTATGCCCTGACGATTCTGGCGCTGGGAATTGTTCTTGCCACGGCAGGAGGAGTGTATTTTCATGTGTCCGGATTTTCTGCCAGTGAGACTATGGCAGAAATGAAAAAAAATCTTGTGGCACGGATGGAAACAGCCAGATACGGAGAGTATGATTACTCTCAGGGAGATTTGGGAAAGGCAGTGCGTTCATCGGAAGAAATCCGCCTGCAGGTAACCATGGAAAGACCGGAAACCATGTATCTGCGGGGATATGTTGCCGGCAGTTTTGCAGATGGGCAGTGGAGCGGGGTGGATTCCGTGAAATATAGCGGGAAATATGAGGGGATGATTGAGAGTTACGGGAAGAACCAATTTCACCCGCTGGCACAGCTGGAACGTTTTTTGCAGATGAACAGCCAGGCTGCCGGGGGGCAGGTTCCGGAGGAGATGCAGGTGACTCTGCGCAATAAAGGAGCTTCCAGAAAATATACATACCTTCCCTATGGCATTGATTATGAGAGCTTATCTGCTTTGGGGCAGACCTGGCAGGATGCATATATGCCGGGGACGTCTTCCCAGGAGGCGGAGGATAATATATATGATGCGGTGGTGGCAGTGCGAAACTGGGAAAGTCTGGTGGGAAGTGATGCGTCATGGATTTTTGCAGATACAGACGTAACGGAGGAATCCGGACATTACCGTAGTGCGGAGGCGGATTACCGGAATTTTGTGTATGAAAATTATATGGAAGTGGAAGATGCCTATCAGGAAGAGACCGACCGCTGGAGTGACTGGGACCGGGGGGATTTGATATCTGTTACGAAAAAAGTCCGTGAGACCGTGAGAGAGAAGGGGGAGGAAAACTGGCACTCTGCCCATTATTCTACGATAGCAGTATTTTTGTTCCGTGCCATTGGAGTTCCTGCAAGATATGTGGAGGGATATATCGTGGATGGGTCCAGGGCGAAGCGGACGGCAGAGGGAATATATACGGTGGAGGTTCTGGCAAAGGACGCCCATGCCTGGGTGGAGATTTATAAGGATGGTATCGGCTGGCTGCCCATAGAGGTGACGCCGGACTTTTATGAAGAGCTGACGGGCGAGGACCAGCAGATGGAGCAGACTGCAGGCAGTGCCCAGAGCACGGCAGGAGGAGAGGAAGAGGACCAGGAAGAGGGCGAAGAGCAGGCGGCGCCTGGAATGGCTGTGAATTTGTGGTTTGTGCTGGGCGTGATTGCCGCAGTGATTGTCGGATTGGTGATACTGGCCCTGCTGATTTTGTGCATACGAAGAGCAGTTATATTAAAGGATAAGCAGAAAGGCTGGGAGAGTGGGGAGCTTTTCGTGCGGCTGGGAGCGGTGGCAGCCTCTCTGGGTGAAGTGTATGACTGTCTCAAACGAAGTGAGGACCAGCTGCCCCAGGAGATTACGGATACACTGCGGGAATATCATTTCAGTCCCGAGGCCCGGAACCGCATTGATGGGGAGGATGTGAAGGTTATGGAGGACCATGTGCAGACTATGTGGCAGGAGTTTCTGGAGAAGGCGGGTCTCAGAGAAAAGCTTGTGGCAAAGTATGTGCTGGTGGTGCGGTAATGGCAGGAATTTGTGAAGAAAATGTGAATTGTTAGCACTCGCTATTGACGAGTGCTAACAAAGGTGGTATAACATAAGTTGTAAACAGGTAATACTAATACAGCGGATGTGCTGTAAATTATGATTGGAGGAATGACTTATGTTAACGCCAAGTATTTTCGGAGAGAGTATGTTTGATGATTTCTTTGATGGATTTTTTAACCCGGTGAGGACAGCAGGCAAATACAACATTCCATCAAATGACGTTATGAGAACAGATGTAAAGGAACTGGAAGGAAGCTATGAGATTGCCATTAATCTTCCAGGATATAAAAAAGAGGATGTACAGGCAGAGTTGAAAGATGGATACCTGACTATCACGGCATCTACAGACTCCAGCAAAGAGGAGAAGAGCGAAGAGGGAAAATATATCCGCCGGGAGCGATATATGGGAACATGCAGCCGTAACTTCTATGTTGGGGAACATGTAGAGCAGGAGGATGTACAGGCAAAATTTGAGGACGGTATACTGAGACTGGTGGTGCCAAAGAAGGAGGCAAAACCCCAGATGGAGGAAAAGAAGTATATCGAGATTGGGTAAAATCAACATGCAGTAAAAGAAAGAGTTTCATATGGTGGAACTCGGGCGCATCTGCACGAAGGTAAAAAAGCAGCTTCTTTTGAGGCTGCTTTTTTACTGTTTGACTTTCTTCGAATCATATTTTTGTGAAAGCTGACGAAGATAATATAAAAGTGCCCTTTTTGACACTCCAATCCTTATTGGGAATTATTTCTGAACAGGTTAGCACTTGTATTTTCGGCAAAGTATCAGATAAAAAGGACGTTATGATTATTATTGACAATGAGGAGGAAATATTTTACAATTAGTACAAGAATTTTGAAAATTCAGAGAAATAGGATGGGATAAGCTCGTAAATTTTTTAATAACGCATTTATATAAAAATCCCGTCCGGTAAAACCGAATGGGACTTTTTCATATATTATCATGCACAGCTACATATCAAAAAGACGAAAAGACTGTTTGTT
>CAZSGT010000020.1:0-12106 GCA_964606215.1 uncultured Lachnospiraceae bacterium | reverse complement strand
CCTTATCCCCGGCTAACAAAGTTCCAATGGTGATTGCCAACAGAATAATTCCACTAAGTAATCTCTCTCCAAACATAACCTCTAAACCTTTCCCATTTTCTTTTCCAGCGTCTATATTTCCCTGCCAGACTGTTCTGTCAATACCACATTTCTTTTAGCAAATCGTTGCGGAAGACTACGCCTCCACACCGCCAAACCGTCTCTGTCTGCCACGGTAATACTCCACTGCCTTCTCCAAATCATCTTTTCCAAAATCCGGCCACAGGGTGTCGGTAAAGTACAATTCCGCATATGCCAGCTGCCACAATAAATAATTGGACAGGCGCATCTCCCCGCTGGTGCGAATCATCAAATCCGGATCTGGAATATCTTCCGTGTCCAGATATCCAGCAAACCGTTCCTCTGTAATCTCCTCCACATCCAGTGCGCCGTCCTTCACATCCTGTGCTGCCTTCCTTACAGCGCGAACCAGCTCATCCCTGCCTCCATAGTTTAGCGCCACCTGGAAATGCAGTCCGGTATTGGCGGCAGAAACTTCCTCAAGCTCCCGTATCCTGCTCTGTATGTCCTCAGACAGTCTGCGGATATCTCCGATTACCCGAACCTTCATATTATTTTTCTTGCTGGTCTTAATACAATCCTGCAAATATTGATGTAATAACTTCATCAAGGCGTCCACTTCATCCTGTGGTCTTGACCAGTTCTCCGTAGAAAAAGCATACATCGTCACATATTCAATGCCCATATCATATGCCGCCTTACACACTTTCTCCACGTTTTTACTGCCAGCCGCATGCCCATATTTTCTGGGCATCAGACGCTTTTTTGCCCACCGTCCGTTACCGTCCAGAATAATTGCCACGTGCTTTGGCACTCCATTGCTCTCCTTCGCCATCTGAAACCTCCAACACAGCATAATCCACTTTATAATCTATTCAACGAAATGTACTAAGGGACCGACCAAATTCTTAGTCCGTCCCCGGTTCTTTCATTTACAATTTACACTGTCATAATTTCATTGGATTTATCGTCTATCATCTTCTCAATCTTTGAGACGTAAGTATCCGTCAATTTCTGAACCTTATCCTCCAGCTGCTTCTGCTCATCCTCAGAAATCTCATTTGCCTTTCCCTGTTTCTTAAAAGCGTCATTTGCATCCCTGCGGATATTGCGGATGGCAACCTTGGCATTTTCGCCTTTCTTCTTCACATCCTTCACCAGCTCCTTACGGCGCTCCTCCGTAAGCTCTGGGAATGTCAGGCGAATCACTTTGCCGTCATTGCTGGGTGTCAATCCGATATCAGATGCCAGTATGGCTTTTTCAATCTCTTTTATCATGCTGGCGTCCCAGGGCTGAATCTGCAGAATCCTCGCCTCCTGCACGGTAATGTTTGCAACAGACTGCAAACCAGATGGCGTTCCATAATAGTCCACCATAATCTTATCCAACACATGAGGATTTGCTCTTCCTGCACGAATGGTCGTCAACTCACTCTCCAGACTATCCAGGGATTTGTTCATTTTCTCCTCATACATATCTAACTCTGTACCCATTGTTATTCCTCCAAATCATTTCTATCTATTATGGTACGGGACCGCCCACGGATGCCCGGACAAAACCGGATACCCACGCACCCACTCCCTAATCCGCTGTGACAATGGTTCCCTGCGTCACACCGTTCACCGTATTTACAATACTGTTTTCTTCATTTAAGCCGAAAATCATCATCGGCATATGATTTTCCATACACAAAACGGCAGACGCCAAATCAATCACGCCCAGTCGCTCATCAACCACCTTCTGAACCGGAATCGAATCATACTTCTTCGCATCCGGATTTGTGGCAGGGTCCTTGTCATACACACCGTCAATCGATTTCGCAGACAACAGGATATCTGCCTGTATCTCGATGGCACGCAGTACTGCCCCCGTATCTGTGGAAAAGTAGGGGTGCCCCGTTCCACCTGCAAAAAAGACTACCTTTCCCTGTTCCAGGCAGGCATTTGCCAGGTCCACAGAAAACAAGCTGGTAAAAGAGCCGCACACAAAAGGTGTAAGTACCTCCGTTTTCATACCCACTGAACGAAAAATCTCCGACACATAAATACAATTCATCACCGTAGCAAGCATGCCAATCTGGTCTGCCCTGGTTCGTTCTATGGTCTCACTGGTACGTCCCCGCCAGAAATTGCCGCCGCCGGTAACAATCCCCACCTGGACGCCGTCCTCCACCAGTCTGGCAACCTGCTTTGCCACTGCAATGCAGGTTGCTTCATCAAAGCCAGTTTTATTGGGTCCCGCAAGGGCTTCACCACTTAACTTTAATAATATCCGTTTATATTTCGCCATGGAATCCACCTGCTCTCTTAAGTTATAGAAAATTGCGCCAACAGTAGCGGTATGCCAATCAAGAATTGCCAATGCGAACTTAATCGCTATACAATTCTTGTAACGTAAGCCGCTATGCTTACTCTTTCTTACTCATTGAAGAACGCATCCAAATCTACACCGGCATAATTAAGGGAACAATATCCATCTACCACTGCACCGTTATTAATCTGGATAGATTTTGCCTTGATATTTCCCTGTACAATTGCGGAAGAATCGATGATAACCGGACCATTTACATCCATGTCACCTCTGACTGCCCCTGCAATTACAGCAGAAAATGCAATGATGTCTCCTACAACCACACTGCCATCGTTAATCTTTACACTGCCCTCAGAACTTAAATTACCGGTAACACGGCTGCCGTCCATATAAATCTCGGAGGCAATCACATTTCCGCCAACAGTTCCGGAAATCGTAAGCTTTCCTAAACACTCCACATCTCCTTCAATAGCACCCATAATATCGAGAGCACCGTCTGCAGAAATTCCACCCTTGATGGTCGTACCTCTTGTAATCATGGTAAGCTCATTCTCTGCAGGTATTTCCTCACGCTCTGGTATCTCTATATTTTCCTCCTGTACCTCTTCCTCTTCGGTCTCCTCTGCCGCCGCAGAATCTTCCTCTGCTTCCACCGTCTCTTCTTCCACGGTCTCCGTTGTTTCCTCTTCTTCAGAAACAGGCTCCATTTCCACTACTGGCTCTTCTTCTGCCTCTACAGGTTCTGCTTCCGGCTCTTCCGGTGTATCTTCCTCTGTCTCCACAGCCTCTGCTGCTTCTTTTTCCTCAGACTCCTCCTTGTCAAAAATATCATTGAGAAGTTCTGTGTCCACCTGCCCCACAGACGGCTCCTGGTCAATCATAAGATTTCCCACTTCATCCATATTCTCCAATATCTTATCAAAATCCGGCATAATGGATTTTGTACGTTTTTCCTCTGCCATGGTAACCTCCGCTAAATTAATATCCTCCAGTGTTTCTGAAACCTTATCGGTCTTTTTTTCTTCTCCAAGCTCTGTCATTGCCTGGGAGAAATCCTCCTCAAAATCCTTAAAGAATCCCATATCTTACCTCATTTCTGCATACATATGCGTTTTACTTTTTAAATGTTGTTTCATATTTTGTGCAGTGCCGGCACAAAACACTTTCCAGTAAATATTTTTTACTTTACGGAAACATGCTGCACCAGCTCCGTATCTTCATCAATTGGCAGTAACACACAATCCATATCCTGCAATTTCTGAATCAGCTTCGGCAAAGCCTCCACTGTTGTCTGCTTATCTACGCCGTCATGCATCAGCACAACCACAGTATCGCCGCAGTCTTTCATATTTTCCACCACATTATTCACCATCTGCTTGGCGGTATACCCTTTTCCTTCCGCATCTCCAGTCATGGCATTCCAGTCAAAATACCGGTACCCCTTGCTGTTAATCCATTTCATGCAGTCCTTCATATCCATATCAGAGACCGCATTGCTGCTTCCTCCCGGAAAACGATATATTTTACAATCTACACCTGTGACTTCCTTCAGGAAGTCATGCAGACGAGTGACATCTTTTTTGAACGCCGACATAGAAGAATAAATCTGGTCATACTTATGTGTATAGGAATGCATGGCAAGTGTATGTCCCTCATTCACAATGCGGTTATACATCTCTTTCTGGTCCTCAAATGCCAGCGTAAAAAACGTGGCCTTGACATCATACTGCTTCAATACATCAAGAATCTCCGGCGTGCGCTCGGTGGGACCATCGTCAAAGGTCAAATATACTTTTCGCTTGCCTTCTGCCGCCCTTTTCTTTGCCTCCTGCTCTTCCTTTTCCTTCTGCGCCTGTTGGTATACACGCATCTCTTCCTCTGCGTCCTTCGCCTGCTTTTGCAGCTTCTTCATCTGGCTTTTGGCCTCGTCCGCCTCTTTCGTAAGCATGGTAATCTGCTTTTCTTTCTCACTAAGCTCCGAAAAACTACGGATACAGAATATGGTAGAAACCGCAACAGCCACCAGACACACAGCACTGATTGCCGCCGGTAAAAGCCACGCTGCACTTCGTTTGTTACCATATCCACTATGGTGTTTGCGTCCTCTTCTTCTCATATTCACTCCATTCTTATGCTTACACCCACTAGGTATTCTAACATAACCACTCTATATTTAAAAGCATTTTTTTCCATCATCTGAAAATTATGTCAAAATCCGCTTATAATCCGGCATACTATTACACTGTGCTGGAAACTTTAAATTTATTCATTTGTTTCTTATGCTCGCCTGCAATCTCATTCTGATAATCTGAAGTAATTCCAATCTGTTCCAGATACATGGCAATACCAGTAAGTTCCGTCTGCACATCCTGCAGTTCTTCCTCGGCCAAAGACGCTTTCATCATAAGCTGCTTAATATTTTCTGCAGATTCTGCATCCAGGGAACGGTTGTCCAGGACATCATCTGCCAGCATGCGCATATCGCCAGTCAGAACCTCTGCATCGTAAACCTTTACATTGACGCCTTCAATCCGCTGGTTGGACTTTCTGACCGCCAGAGAAACTTCCTCGCCGGTTTCACTGATGTCTACTGATTCATTGATAATCTTTTCCAGCAAATCACGAATCATAAACTGGGAATCGTTTAACGCTTCCATTGTCTGTCCAAACTCGTCACTGCTTGTTCCCAGAATATCGTCCGAAACATCATACTCAGAAAGACGCTTGGCAAGTCTTTGTATGGCCATAAGCTTACTGGTAAAATACTTGCTGATAAACATCGTAAGTGAAATCGCCGCCAACACAGATACCACCATAATAGCCACAATCAGCCGGATTATGTTGTTATAAATCACATGATTCTCGTTATTTTTACTCTCCGCACTGGCATTGCAAAGTTCCACCATGGCATCCAAAAGCTCAAAGGTACACGCCTTCGCCGGAACAAGCTCCTGCTCATACTGTGTCGCCGCCACGTCTCCATTTCCACTTTCTATGCTTTCTGCAATAGCCTCAATCTGCTTATCAAATGTCAAAATGCTAAGCCTGCACTGGTTGTAACGGCGTTGCTCCAAATCAGTGACATCCAGCTTTTCATAGTTTTCAAGCAGTTCCGTATTCCGCGCTTTCAACTCTGCAATCTCCTGTTTATACTCCTGGTGATGGACGCTGTCTAAGGCACTCATCATACTGATGACACACTGGTCAATTCCCCGGACATTCTGATTTATGGATTTCAGAAACTCCACGGATTTTAAGTTGTTTATGTAGATTTCATTTCCATTGGAATATACTTCATGAATGCTGTAAATACCTGTAAAACCAACAGAAATAATCAAAGCCACTATGGCAAAATAGCTGATTAAAAGCTTTATGCGTATACTCAGTCTGACTCTTCTATTCTTCATGCTCTTCTCCATTTCCTGTGACCGTATTTGCGCTGTAATTTATAAATCATTTCTTACCAAGAGGATACAGCAGCCACTGGGTATCCTCATCATATAAATTCTCTCTGCTGACATATGTAGCTCCGGTATCCAGCTTTTCGTCAATCTTCATACCATCCAGCACTTTGTTGATATTGCGCACTCCCAGATATCCCATATTGTAGGGATTCTGCACCATCATTCCCTTGATAATCCCCTCATCCAAATAGGCAATTTCCTGTTCCGAAGAATCAAAACCAATGACAATTACATCATCTTGCATCTTCAGTTCCTTCACCGCTGCTGCAACGCCTACTGCACACCCCTCATTAGCTCCGTAGATACACTTCAAATCCGGATATTTCTTTATGAAATCATAGGCCTGCTGCTTTGCCACATCTGCATCTCCCCCGCAGAAAGTAACACCTACCACTTCAATGGTATCTTTATAGTTACTCTCCAGCTCTTCAATAAAACCTGCATTTCGCTCTGTGGCAGTCTGCGCACCCTCCACATATGAAATCACCGCCACCTTGCCTTCGCCACCCATGAGGCTTGCCGCATTACGCCCGGCAATGGCGCCGGCAGTCATATTATCCGTACCGATGGTCGCCACCCGCACCGGAGAAGTCACATCAGAGTCAAAGGTCAGAACCGGAATTCCTTTTCGGTGCGCTTCCTCAATGGAAGCATTCAGCCGTTCCACATCCAACGGAGCCAGCACAATGGCGTCAACCCCCTTTGCAATGGCAGTGTCTACCATATCAATCTGCACGTCAATCTGGCTCTCATCCTCCGGCGCTTCAAAAGTCACCTCCAACCCCAGTTCTTCACCAGCATCCATAGCACCCTGCTCCACTGTTTTCCAGAATTCATGTACGGAACCTTTACAAATCACTGCGATTTTCCGCTTCTCTTCCATATCTTCCGCATCTCCGGAGCCACATGCGCCCAGTCCACAGACCAGCAGCGCCGACACGAGCCCTGCTGCCATCAGACGCTTAATTCGCTTCACTTTGCCTGAAAACATTTTCAAGATATCCCTCCTCTAAACACTCCACCAGCTGCTTGCCCGGAACTGGTTTGGAGAAATAGTATCCCTGTAAGTAATCTGCCCCCATGGAGATAAGCATGTTCATCATCTCTGCAGTCTCTATTCCCTCTGCTACGACTTTCAGATTAATCTCCTTAAACATGGCAATGGTATTTTCCAGCACACGCCGGCTGGAGACCTGTTTCATCGCCGCCCATACAATATATTTGTCTATCTTTACGATAGAAAAAGGCAAATCCACCAGATAGTTTACGTTGGAATACCCGGAGCCATAGTCATCCAGCGAAAAAGTAATATCCGACAGGGACATCCTCGCCATATTCCGTATCATCTGCTCTTCCGAATACGCCTCTGCACTCTCTGTAATCTCAAGGTTTATCATGGACGGAGGGATATGATATTGCTCCAGCACCCTCTGTATCTGCTGGTAAATCTTATCCTGCATGCACTGTACCACAGACAGATTGACCTCCACAAAATCAAGGGAGCTGTCCTTCAAACGGTACTGACTGGTAAACCGGCACACCTCTTCTAAGACCAAAATTCCAATTTGCAAAATCGTACCGTTATTTTCTGCAATCAGAATAAACTCCTCCGGCGATACATAACCATACCCGGGCACATTGAGCCTTGCCAATGCCTCCATGGAATGAAAACGTCCGGAATCCACATCAAAAATTGGCTGGTAATTAACTTCAAAGTGTCCGGAATTGATAGAATTCATAATCGCCTGTTCAATGGCCACCCTGCGGGCCATCTCCTCCACAGCCTTCTCATCTACCTCATAAAACTGTCCCTTCCCCTTACTTTTGGCCTGGGCAATGGCATAATCGATGGCACGTACCAGTTCTCCTTCTTCATGGCTGGCAGTATGTACTAATCCAATACAGGCGCTAATCTCTATGGTTGCATCCTTTATACGCCACGGCCTGCGAAGCACCTTCCGCAGTCTGTCCAAATCCTGCACGCTCTCCTGACTGACGCCTCTGGTCACGGCAAACACATCCCCGCCAAACCGGTACACCCCGGCATGTACCCACTCCGTCTTAAGTGCGTCCACCAGACTGCGCATCAAATGATTTCCCCCATCCATACCGTACACCTCATTGACAATCTTAAAATTGTCAAGAGCAATCACATAAATTCTCTCATCCCTGCCGTTGTAATAGATTTCCTGCATATGTCTTACGAAGGCTTCCCGGTTCAGCGCCCCGGTAGTTCCATCCATATACCGCATGGAATTTTCACTGGTCATATACAAAATCATAATGGACAATGCCGTGCCCATACCAGAAAGCATGTAATAAGGAATCATAAACTGAATCAATGTTGGAAACAATCCCAGAAAAACGGCCGCACCCACAATACATACCTGGCGCAGCCCAAGTCTTTTTCGCACAATCCAGACATAGATAATCGTGCCAATGGCATATCCCACTGCATTTATGTACAAATATATGTGGACTGCACCGTGATGGTATCCGTCAGCATCCATGTAAAACATGGCTTTTGTCCATGGACTGGAAAGAGCCAGCACTGCCCCTGCTACCGCAGGAAGAAACAAAATCTTTAAATATTTTTTCTGCTCCCGGTTCTTATGTTCATCTAATTGGTATATGTAATATGCAAACATTGTAGGCAGTAAACACTGTATTGTCAGGAAAACCGTATTTACTGAATAGTGAAACCACATAGGTACCTGCGTATAATATACGATAGAATAACAACCAACAATATCCAGACAAATATTAACAAAGGCACCAACAATATACCAGTTAAACAGGCGGGACTGGAATTCAACACCCCGTCCCTTTATCAGTGAAAACAAAATAATCACTGTCAAAAAAATGATAGAGCATATTTCATAATCTATATTATATGTCATAGTCTCTGCCTTTCCATTCTCTCTTTCCCCAAAAATCTCCCTCATTATATTATAAAATCCATTGTCGGGCTTGTCAAGAATAAAGGCACGACAACCCTGACGGACATTGTCATTATAGCACATAATGCCCGGACATGGAAAGCATTTCCACATCCGGGCCAGGTTTCTTCACCATTTTCTGCCTGCGGTTATCTGCTGACATGAAATGCCTGCATTCCAGGATAATATGCTGCCACTCCCAGCTCCTCTTCAATGCGCAGCAGCTGGTTGTATTTTGCCACCCGTTCGGAGCGGGACGGCGCCCCGGTCTTAATCTGACAGGTATTCAACGCCACTGCCAAATCCGCAATGGTGGTGTCCTCCGTCTCCCCGGAGCGATGGGAAGAAATTGCCGTATAACCTGCACTGTGCGCCATCTTAATTGCCTCCAGCGTCTCGGAAACCGAACCAATCTGATTTAACTTTATGAGAATGGAATTGCCGCATCCCAACTGGATTCCCTTGGACAGTCGTTCCGTGTTGGTTACGAACAAATCGTCTCCCACCAGCTGGACCTTGTCCCCAATCCGCTCTGTAAGCTTTTTCCAGCCCTCCCAGTCCTCTTCATCCAGAGCATCTTCTATGGAGATAATCGGATATTTTTCCACCAGCTCTTCCCAATGAGAAATCAATGCCTCGCTGGTGTATGCTTTGCCGGCCTTGGGAAGCTTGTACTCTCCGATTTTGCCGGTTTTCCACTCCGATGACGCTGCATCCATGGCTATCATAAAGTCACTGCCCGGCTCATATCCTGCACGTTTTACTGCTTCCAGGATATAGCATATCGCCTCCTCGTCATCTGCCAGGTCCGGGGCAAAACCACCCTCGTCTCCCACCGATGTTGCCAATCCTTTTGACTTTAAAAGTGCCGCCAAAGAATGAAACACTTCTGCACATTGCCGCAGACATTCTTTAAAACTCGGCGCCCCCACCGGCATAATCATAAACTCCTGCACATCCACCGTATTTGCCGCATGGGCGCCGCCATTTAAGATATTCATCATCGGCACTGGAAGCCGGTTCCCTGAAACTCCGCCCAAAAAACGGTACAGCGGGATATCCAGTGACGTGGCTGCCGCCCTTGCCGCCGCAATGGAAACCGCCAGAATCGCATTTGCACCAAGCTTGGATTTATCCCTGGTTCCATCTGCCGCAATCATAGCGCTGTCAATACCGTATATATTTGTAACATCCATTCCCTTTATGGTGTTATGAATCCGGCTGTTGATATTTTCTACCGCCTTTGTGACTCCTTTGCCCAGATACCGCTTGCTGTCTCCATCCCGGAGTTCCAAAGCCTCAAACTCTCCAGTGGACGCCCCGGATGGCGCCGTACCTCTTCCCACTGTACCATCTGCAAGATACACCTGGGCTTCCACTGTGGGATTTCCCCTGGAATCCAGAATTTCTCTTCCGACTACTTTTTCAATTTCTAAATATGACATAAATCGCCCTCCTGGTAAAATCATGTTACATTTATTCCTAATCTGCAACTACTAATAAAATTTCCCAAAATTGGATTGTTTATGCATTAGAGACCGGAAATTGATTATTACTTTACATATACCGCCCATAAATTGCGGATTTGCGGTGCCATCGTCTCATAGTCCCAGAGTTTTTCACTGCGTTCTATGCTATTTGGGTCGTGAAGCTTGAATTTCTCCTCCTCCACGCTGGTCAGCACAATAAAATGACCGGTGGTTGTAAAATCCCCCTCTCCCATACTGCAGATAATCGGTCTCCCTGCATTCAAGGTCTGCTTCATCACTGCTTCGTCCAAAGGAAGTTCTTCGCTGCCAAGCCCGAAGGCGCCAACGCCTTCCCGCATCAATCCCCAGGATGTGCCATTCTCCGAATCGTAGTATCCGTTGCGTTCAGAATAATCTGCCACCAGGACCGGTGTAATTTTTGCATCTCCTGTCAGTCCTGCTGCCACCATGGAAACACAGGTCGGTCCGCAGCCGGACAAAGCGATGTCGCTGTCTCCGTATACAGTTTTTCCCCATCTGCCATCCCACTGCATCAAGCGGGGAATGCCCCCGCTTACTTCTTCCTCCGTCAGTTTCCCGTCAAAGGGCTTTTCTTTTCGTATGCCAGCCTCTTCTGAAAGACTGCTCTGGCTGCTCTGATTGTTCTGGCTCTTTGCCAGCTTTCCCGCCATGCCGCCGGACAAAATAAGAAACCCGGAGCCTCCTATCAATAAAAACGGAAAAATCAGAAACAATAGTACTCTTCCCACATGAATCCGTCTTCTCTTTTTACTTCTTTTTTTCATACAAACCGCCTCCTGTTGGTATTTATCTTACCAGCAGGAGGCGGTACATGTTTTCGCATTTTATAGATGAAATCCTAATTGTTTCTCACGAAATTCTTACGATTTTATGATGGCCGGAAATTTTCGATGACAAAACAACTGGCAAAGATGAAACGGAATACATACTACTCTTGTAGAACAATCAGTGGGCGGACTTTTTCTACTTCTGTAGAATTATTTGAAAACAAATCATTTCATCTTCACTTTCCGCTGTGATATTTCCACCGTGCAGCTGTATAATCTCTCTGGCAATGGCAAGTCCCAGTCCCGCACCGCCTGTTGCGGAAGAACGTCCGGCATCCAGTCGGAAAAACTGCTCAAAAATATGGTCCAGTTTTTCTTTTGGTATAGTCCTTCCGTGATTGGAAACCACAATCCGAATCAGTTCCTCTTCTTCCAGAAGCTGCAGGGAAATCTCCGTGTCTTTATAACTGTAGTTTACAGCGTTACGGATAAGATTATCAAACACTCTCTCCATTTTATCTGCATCACAAACAAAGAGAACATCCTTTGCAATGGATAAGTCCCATGAGAGCTTTTTCTCCGCCAGAATCGGCAAAAATTCGCTGGTAATCTGCTCCAGCATCCGGCTCAGGTTCACCTGTTCTTTTTCCAGCACCATAGTCGTCAGGTTAAATCTTGTAATATCAAAAAATTCATTGATTAACTCTTCCAGACGCTCCGCCTTTTCCAGGGCAATCCCCAGATATTTTGCCCGCTGACCCGCAGACAGCTCCGGTTCATCCCGAAGCAGCGTCAGATATCCCAGGACACTGGTGAGAGGTGTTTTTAAATCGTGGGCAAGATAAACAATTAAATCATTCTTTCGCTGCTCTGCCTCCTTTGCCATCATGGCATTTTTCAGCGCCTGGCTCCGCACCAGATTCATCTCATATTCTACGTCCTTCATGGCTGGCGGCAGCATAATCGGCTCCTCAGTAGTCTGTGCCAGACGTTCTGCCGCGAAGATGATTTCATCCAGATACCGCATAGGTTTTGACATGAAATAACAGGTAAC
>CAZSGT010000019.1:0-12460 GCA_964606215.1 uncultured Lachnospiraceae bacterium | reverse complement strand
GAATACTATCTGTCATTTCCATATTGTTACTCCACCGATACGAAATATGCATATACCGGCTGTCCACCGTAATTCATCTCTACTTCTGCATCTTCAAAGGTTTCTTCCACTCTGGCAGCAAAGGCCTCTGCCTGTTCTGCCGTAACATCCTCACCATAATAGATACTGATAAACTCTGAATCCTCATCCACCATGGTCGAAAGCATCTCCAGTGTTACTTCCTCCAAATCCTCTCCAACGGAAACGATAGTCTTTTCATCCAGACCCATGTAGTCTCCCTGCTTGATATCTTTGCCATCCATATTGGTATCCCGGACCGCATAGGTAACCTGCCCGGACTTCACCGCAGACATTTCCTGAATCATGTTCTCGGTATTCTCCTCCACCGGCTGGCCAGCCACATAGCCAATCATAGCGGCAATTCCCTGTGGAATGGACTTGGACGGTATCACCACCACCTGTTTATCCTCGGTGAGCTTCGCCGCCTGCTCCGCAGCAAGGATAATATTGGAGTTATTTGGAAGAATATATATGACGTCCGCATTGACTTTTTCCACTGCCTCCAGTACATCCTCCGTACTTGGATTCATGGTCTGTCCGCCCTCTATCAGCGCATCCACACCTAAATCCTTAAATATTTCAGAAAGTCCGTCTCCCGCAGACACACTTAAAAATCCCACGTCTTTATGCGGCATTTCCTGCGTCTGCTCTGCCTTCTGTGCCTGTTTCTCGGCATCCTTGATAACCTTCTCCTGATGCTCCTCCCGCATGTTGTCAATCTTCATGCTGGTAAGGGAACCATAGCTAAGACCTCTCTGTATGGCAAGTCCGGGGTCGTTGGTATGCACATGCACTTTTACAATATCCTCATCGGATACCACCACTACACAGTCTCCCAGACTTTCCAGATAAGACTTAAATTCGATCTCGGTTTTGGCAGTGTACTCTTTTTCCAGCATAACAATAAACTCCGTACAGTAGCCAAACTTAATATCTGCCCCGGAGTCAGAAGACGTTCCAGAAGTAACCGTTCTCTTTGCCACACCGGAAATTGTTAAATCCACTTCCTTGCCCATCAGGCTGTCAAAGGAACCTTTCACCACAGTAAGAAGTCCCTCTCCACCAGAATCCACCACACCAGCCTGCTTCAGTACAGGAAGCAAATCCGGCGTATGGTCCAGCGCATCCTGCATAGCTTCAATCAAAGTCTCACAAATGGTTACGATATCCTCTTCCTCATCAAGAAGCTCTTCCGCCTTCTCTGCTGCCGCACGAATCACGGTGAGAATGGTGCCCTCTTTTGGCTTCATCACTGCCTTATACGCCGTGCCCGCTGCCTTTATGGTCGCCTGCAGCAAAACCTCTGCGTCAATGGCATCCACGCCTGCAATCCCCCTGGTAAATCCCCGGAATATCTGGGAAAGAATTACACCGGAGTTTCCCCTGGCTCCACGGAGGGAACCACTGGAAATGGCTTTGGCAAGGTTCTCGAAGGTAGGATTCTCAATGGCTGCCACCTCTCTTGCCGCCGCAAGGATTGTCATAGTCATATTCGTGCCGGTATCCCCGTCAGGCACCGGAAACACGTTTAACTCATTTATATATTCTTTTTTGGCTTCAATGGCTTTTGCCCCGGCAAGAAATGCCTTTTGAAAGCTTTTCGCATCAACTGATTTCATATCTGCTTTTTATCCTCCTTGACATATGCGTTCATTCTTCTACCACTCGCACGCCTTCTACAAACACGCGGATTTTCTCAATCTCCATGCCTGTAAACTCTTCCACTTTATATCTTACATTGTCTACAAGATTTTGCGCAACAGCAGCAATGCTGACGCCATATGCCACAATAATGTGAAGGTCAATCTTAAGTTTGTTGTCCTCAAGAAGTACGCTCACACCCCGCTGAATATTATCTCTCTTTAATAATTTTGTCACTCCGTCCTTCATATTGACGGATGTCATCCCAACAACACCGAAACACTCTACCGCAGCGGAACCCACGTAATTGCACATAACGGCTTTGTCAATGAGAATCTGTCCCATATCCGTACTCATTTTACCCTTCATAGACGTCCTCCAATCCGGCACAATTTTGCCTTTTACACATATAATAGTATTGTACCTTATTTTATATAAAAATGAAACAGTTTTTTTTGAGGTGATGAGACATGCGCAGACTTTGTGGTTATACCCTGTTCTGGATAGCCATCGGTATGACTTTAATGCTATTTATCCAAAACGGTCTTCTGGCACTTTTTATTATTATTCTCTGTCTCGTCCTTGGCTATAATCTTTTTTGCGGATGCTGACTTTTGAACTTAAGCGCCGGAGTAATAGCCAGACAATCGCATTATTCCCCGCCGATTATCTGGCTATACCGCTTTGTAAAATCATAATTTTTTCCTATTGCGTTTCATCCCACAAAATTATTTTTTTTTGCTCTAAAGACTCCTTTACCTGTATAACTCTCTGATTGGTAGAACCACGAAAACGCAGTCCCAGCTGCTTATTTTCCAGCTGGAACTCTCCGTCCACAAGGATATCAATATACGAAAATAATTCTTTTGTTTCCTCCCACTGGGCAAACATCCGCCCCTGTATATCTTTTTCAAAATCGTATCCGCTGTAACACCAGACTGTCTTTTGTGGAAATGCTTCTTTTACCCTGCGCAGAAGCGGCAAAATCCCCTGCTGGTTCACCTGCTCCAAGGGTTCTCCTCCAAGCAGGGAAAGACCGGCTATATAAGAGGGCTCCAGAGCTTTCAGAATCATATCCTCCTCCGTCTCCGTAAAGGGTTTCCCATAGTGAAAATCCCAGGTCTCCGGGTTAAAGCATTCTTTACAGTGATGGGTACATCCACTGACAAACAAAGAGACACGCACCCCTTCCCCATTGGCAATATCGTATTTTTTTATATCTGCATAGTACAATAGCAGCGCCTCCCTGTCTCGGTGCCTGTCTCCATATCCTGCACCTTAAAACCGGCACTAGATATGAAGCACTCTGGATTTGATTTCTTTGGTCTTGCCCACATTCCAGAAATTTTCTCCCAGATACCCGCAGGTTCTTCTGGTTACATTCATCTTATTCTGGTCCTTGTTGTGGCATTGCGGGCACTCCCATTCCATCTTCTCGTTTATCAAAATCTCTCCATCGAATCCGCAGACATGGCAGTAATCCGATTTCGTATTAAACTCCGCATACTGGATATTATCGTAAATATATTTCACCATTTCTTCCAACGCCTTATAGTTGTGGCGCATGTTTGGAATCTCCACATAAGAGATTGCCCCTCCGGAAGAAATCTTCTGAAACTGGCTTTCAAAATCAAACTTGCTGAATGCGTCTATCTCTTCACGGACGTCCACATGGTATGAGTTTGTATAATATCCCTTGTCTGTCACGTCCTTAATCACACCATATTTTTTCTTGTCAATCTCTGCAAAACGGTAGCAGAGGGACTCTGCCGGGGTACCGTACAGACCAAATCCCAGCCCGGTCTCCAGTTTCCATGTGTCCGTGGCAAGACGCAGGCGTTTCATCAGACGGAGCGCAAAGTCTTTTCCTTCTGGTGCGGTATGGCTTTCACCGGTCATGATTTTTGTTGTCTCGTACAAACCGATATATCCCAGTGATAACGTGGGGTATCCGTCATGCAGCAATGCATCAATGGTCTCCCCGGGCTTTAACCTTGCAATGGCACCGTACTGCCAGTGAATGGGGCTCACGTCAGAAAGGGTGCCCTCCAGGGAACGGTGCCTGCACATCAGCGCTTCAAAACAAAGTGCCAGACGCTCCTCCAACAGCTCCCAGAAACGCTCATAATTCCCTTCTGCCAAAATGGCAATCTGAGGAAGATTCAAGCTGACAACACCCTGATTAAATCTGCCTTCCCACTTGTATTCTCCTTTTTCATTCTGCCATGGGGACAAAAAGGAACGGCATCCCATGCAGCTAAACACATTGCCCTCATAATTTTCCCGCATCTTCTTTGCAGAAATATAGTCCGGGTACAGACGTTTCGCAGAACATTTTACTGCAAGCTTTGTAATATAGTCATATTTTCCGCCCTTCAGGCAGTTGTGTTCGTCAAGTACATAGATGAGTTTCGGAAATGCCGGCGTCACGTACACGCCCTGCTGGTTCTTGATTCCCTCCAGCCTCTGCTTCAAAATCTCTTCGATAATCATGGCATTCTCTTCCAGATATTCATCCTCCATATCCAGATTGAGGAATAAGGTCACAAAAGGAGACTGCCCATTTGTGGTCATCAATGTGTTAATCTGGTACTGTATGGTCTGCACACCGGATTTCAGCTCGTCCTGCAGACGGTCTGCCACCATCTCTTCCAACATCTCCGGCTCCATCTTATCGCCGTATTTTTCTTTGTAATGCTCTCTATATTTATCCCGGGTTCTCCGAAGATATTTCCCCAAATGCTTTACGTCTACGGACTGACCGCCGTACTGGCTGCTGGCAACGGCAGAAATAATCTGCGTCATAACTGTACATGCCACCTGGAAACTCTTTGGGCTCTCAATGAGCTTTCCGTTCATGACCGTACCGTTCTCCAACATATCTCCGATATTGATAAGACAGCAGTTAAAAATAGACTGCAGGAAATAGTCCATATCGTGGAAGTGAAGAATTCCCTCCTCATGGGCTTTCACAATTTTATCCGGCAAAAGCACACGCTTGGTAAGGTCTTTAGAGACCTCTCCGGCAATCAAATCCCGCTGTGTCGATGCAATATATGCATTTTTATTGGAATTTTCCGACATCAGCTCCGGGTTACTGTTGCGAATCAAGCTCATAATGGAATCATCCGTGGTATTGGCCTTTCGCACCATCTCCCGGGAATAGCGGTAGATAATGTACTTTTTCGCCAGAACCAGTTTTCCCTGTTTCATCAGCTTCTGCTCAATGATATCCTGAATATCCTCCACCTGAAAATCCTGCCGGTGCATATTCTCGATACTGGCAATAATCTCTTCGATTTTTTCATCCGGAATCTGCTCATACCGGTCTACCTCTGCATTTGCCTTCTGAATTGCCACGACAATTTTATTCCGGTCGTAGGGAACCACTCGTCCATCACGTTTGATAACCTGCATACTGTTCATCTTATCCTTCTCCTTTTTCAAGAACATACATTCCATGTTTCCGAACAGTATTTATTATATCATTAGCAATTTTCTTTGTCTACAACATTTTGATGATTTTTACTTCTTCCTAACTACATGTTGTGTATTTTTCATATTTGCAAGTGGTTTGACTTCGATTTTTCTAAGTCCTACATATGTAGTCTATACTTCTGAAATGCAGTAGGAATACTGTAGTCTTTGGCAATTTCTTCCGGGGTTTTCCAAATCACATCCCCCAGCAGGGAGGATTTCATTTCTGCGCCCGCATCATAGCTTTCCACACCTGCACCGTCTTTTTCTGAGTCTGCGCCATCCTTTTCTGCATCGTCCTTCTCTGTGCCTGTACCGGCGTTTTCCGGAATTTTCCCAAGATGCAGGCGGTAGCCCGACATATGCCACTCTATGTGGCTGAAGATGTGAACGGCGTCTCCCAGGGGTTCGGGCGCACCCTCCACATCCAGTCCTGCCGCCATCTGCTCCACTTCACCGGCTGCCATACGCCCTGCCACAGCCGGAAACTCCCACATCCCAGCCAGAAGTCCCTCTCTGCTCCGCTTGCGGATAGCGTACCTGCCATTACATTCCAGAAGAAAAACCGTCTTTTCTTCTATTTTTCTTGGCTTTTTGGATGGTTCTACCGGAAGCTCCTCCTGGGTTCCCGCCTTCTTTGCCATGCAGATTGTTCCAATAGGGCATTCCCCACAGAGAGGTTTTCCGTTCCCCAGTCAAATCCCTGAGCCTAAATCCATAAGAGCCTGGTTAAAGTCTCCCGGCGTATGACGAGCAGAAAGCCTGCCAAGCACCTCCTCCACCTGAGCTGTTACGCTTTTCTTCGTGGCCTGTTTGCTGATATCCCCATAATCCTCCGTCAGTCTGGTCCAGACACGCAGCACATTTCCATCCACTGCCGCCACTGGTCCCCCAAAAGCCATGGATGCAATGGCTCCCGCCGTATACGGTCCAATCCCCGGCACCTTTATAAGCTCCTCATAGGTGGACGGCATTTCTGCGTGATGGACTTCACAGAGATAGATGGCTCCTTTTTTCAGATTACGGACACGGCTGTAATACCCCAGCCCCTCCCACAATTTTAACAACAGGTCTTCCGAAGCGGAGGCAAGACTGGGGATATCCGGCAGCTGTGCCATAAAACGCAGATAATAATCCTTCACCGCCTCCACTCTGGTCTGCTGCAGCATAATCTCCGAAACCCAGATATGGTAGGGATTGGCATCTCCCCGCCAGGGAAGCACCCTGGCATGTTCTTCATACCAGTCTGGCAAAAGTCTTTCGATTCCCTCTAACATCCGTCACGCCTTTCCTTTCTTCCCCGTCAGGTTTAATATATCCCGCACTTCCTGCTCCGGCATTCTGGTATATTGTGCCAGTGTTTTCACATCTGGTTCAAACCCTCCGTTTTCTTCCTTCAGGTATTTTTTTGCCTCGTAAAGCAAATTGGTCTTTGCGACCACCGTGGTCTCCATATCCTTCTGTCCGCTCTCACCGTCAATGCACTGGCGGATTGCCTCCTCCATGCATGCAGTCAGATATTCCCATGCGGCGGCGCAGGGATTTTCCGTCCCTGCCGGGATAAAAACCTCATTCAAAGCCGCAACAGCGCTTACCAACGCCAGATTTGCCTCCTGTAACAGTTCCTCCTTGGGGACCATCTTTGCTTTCGCCTGGTCCTCATAAGCATCTACCACCGGGATTACCATGGGAAGTTTCCCCTCCACGTACTCCCTGGCAGCCTCCTTGTCCCCGGAAAGAACCTTCTCCAGCAATTCCCGCTCCCGCTTTTCATCTGTCACCGGAAGATATTTTAAATCCTGCTTGTACATAGTTATAAAACGGGAGGTCTCTGCTTTTTCCTGCCCGGAACCCGGCTCCGGTGCGTCCGTCTCAGGAATCTCCTGCTCCTGCTGCCGCTTCTCCTGCAAATAAGTCAAAATGGCGCCAATCTGCTCTCCGGTAAGATGCATGTCCGCAAAATATTCCTCCAATTCTCCTGCGCTGGGAGGTCTGCCCTGGGTTCTTGCAATTTCCTCCACCTCTGCCACCAACGCCATAAATGCCTGTTTATCCTCCATTTTCTCAACCTCCTTATTACCCATTCGTGCGAGCGCGCGTCCCCGCGGAGCGTTCTCATCGAATGGTTTTCTATTCGATAAGAAAGAGCCATCTCTTCCGAAATGGCCTCTCCCTCATATCTAATAAATCCAGACATAATATTTCTTATTGACACCGCTGCCGTCTTTTGCCGTTGCCGTTATAATCACAGACTTCTTGGCAGCTGATTTTTTTGTTTTCACTTTCCCCTTTGCATTGACGGTTGCATATTTCTTCTTGGAGCTTTTCCACGTAACACTTTTCACAGTAGCGTTGGAAGGCTTCACCTTTGCCTTTAATTTAAAGCTTTTTCCGGCTTTGACAATAGACTTGCCGGAAACGGTAATGGATTTTACCTTGCGGACAATAGTCAGCTTGCAGGATGACTGCTTGGTTCCGTCTGCCGCAGAGACCGCTGTGACGGTAACTTTTTTCCCAATGGCGCTCTTGCTTTTTTTTGCCTTAACCTTTCCATTCTGGCTCAATGTTATGTACTTTGTGGAGGACGCCTGCCAGATAATGCTCTGGTCTGCATCCATGGGCTTCACCGTGGCTTTTAACTGTATGCTCTTTCCGGGAATCAGATATGCGCTCTTTTTATCCAGCGTTACCTGTAAAACCTCAGGCTGTGCATTGATTCCAGCACCTGTGGAAACGGTGCTGTTTCCAATATTGTCCGGTGTGGGTTCTGGTGTATTCTTCGGCATCGGTGCTGTTACGTCCACCGATACTTTGTCATCATTTTCCTGTGCAGATACATTTTCTGCTTTATCTGGCTGTATAAACAGGCAGGCCAATGCCATACTAATTGCAACCACCCCTGCCAACATTTTTTTCATTTTCTGATTCCGCATATGCCTCATCCCTTCCTCATAAAATATAAACTGATTATAACATCTTTCTGTCCCTGCGTCCAGCGGGACACGTGGAACAAAAGAATTTACTTGCATGTTTTACCAATTATAGTGTATGATATCTGACATGAGATTTCTACTGGTATTTTTTGTTAAGAAAGGAGGAAACCGGTTATGTCCAAACAGCCACAAATTTCAAGACCCAGACGTGTTCTGCAGCTCATTTTTAAGTTTATAGACAAGTTAACCATTGACAATGTGCCCGCATACTCTGCGCAGACGGCGTTTTTTGTCATTCTGTCTTTGTTTCCTTTTTTTATTTTGTTAATGAACATTTTACAATATACCAGCCTGACGGAAGAAACTTTGCTGAACCTTTGCGCCACATACCTTCCCTCTACGTTTCAGGGCATCGCCACAACCTTTTTAGATGAACTGTACGAAAGACGTTCTGGTACGTTTTTTTCCCTGTACATTTTATCTGCACTGTGGCTTGGCTCACAAGGCTTTGTCAGCATGTTTACCGGTCTCAATTCCGTATACGACATCAAAGAGCAGAACAACTATTTTAAAGTCCGTCTGCTCTCGATTCTCTATACCGTTGCATTTATGATTATTGTCATTATCTGTCTGATACTGCTTGTCTTTGGCAACAAGCTGGCGTATCTGGTCATTGCATACATTCCACAGCTGCACAACCACGTCAGCGCCATCATAAGCATCCGTATCCTGTTGGTGGGCACCCTTCTGACCTTTGTATTTATGACCATGTATGCTTCCATGCCAAACCATAAGGCACACGGAAACCGGATATCCCTGCTTGCCCATTTTCCCGGAGCGATGTTTTCCACTGCCGGGTGGATTGCGTTCTCTGCCATCTACGCATATTATATTGACCATATCAGCCGCTATGCTTCCATTTATGGAACCATGACAACCATTGCATTTTTAATGATTTGGCTGTACTTTTGTATGTTCATTATTTTTATCGGAGGCGCCCTGAACCATGTCGTTCAGACAAAGCCCTTCTTCCGGGGATTCCGCAAACGTCTGCCGGAATTTTTATTGGTCAAGAAGGTCCCTGATAAATAGTCTGTATCTCGCATCCTTTATAAAAATATTTCAAAATATCTTCGCAGGTTCTCTTTTCCTGTGCCATGGCGGCAACGCCAGTCTGGCTCATCCCCACGCCGTGTCCAAATCCCCCGCCGCGTATGACAAGCTTACCGTCTTTGATATCCACATAGAAAAATGCGCTGGGCAGCAGCGACATGTTCTTTACTACACTTTTGTCCTGCCGTTTGGTCGTATCGTCCACCGGCGCCAATACTGCCCGGATTACATATTCCGTATTCACCTGAATAGTTTCCTCTGAACCTGTCAGGACAATCTGTGTGGCAATACCGCCCGTCTTTCTTTTGGTCACTTCTATATTCTTAATATTTCCTATGGTTCCCACTGGTGCATTTACAAACTTTCCGCCTTTCGTCTTTGTCAGAATCAGTCCTTCATTACTCTGATATAAATCATATAAATGCAAATCCAGATAATCCTTCAGGTGTCCTGTAGATATAGATACACGCCATCGATACCACGGACTGTCGCTGTCGTAAGTTGTACACAGCTTTTTATCAATAAATTTCCGAAAATCTTTTTCTTTCGTCAAATCCAGTCCGGCAAGGGCCTTTGGCTCCTCTTTTCCCATGGCTGTCATGTATCTTCCGTCCAGATAGGGTCTTGCATGGTCCATTCCCCATATGTCGTCACCAGAAGACGTGTGCCCGGCAGAGGTGGAATAATAATAGGTTGTAACCACTTTCTTATCATACATCAGCACCTGCCCTCTCGTCTCATCCACTGCTTTTTTGCTGGCGTCGTCCTCTGGCAGGTTATTGTAAACCTGGGAGGATGTACTGTCATCCACATCCGCTCCATATTTTTCGTACACTCCGCCTCCCAGCCTTGCATATGCATAACTTCTGGCGCAAACCGCCTGCACCTTCAACGCCTCTGCCGGGTAACTGGTGGGCATCTCACTGGGAATCACGGCATACAAATAGGTTTCCAGCCCCAGTGTATTGACAACGGTAATTCCCTGTTCCCGCAGGGAAAGCTCCATTTTACCATGATATTTTGGATGTATACCATTGCGGGATATGGATGCAATCGTAATGGCTCCGTCCTCTTTTTCCATGGAAATCTGGATATTTCCACTTTTAAACTCCGGGCTTTTCCTGTTAAAACGTATCTTTTTTCCCTTCTTTACACGGCGGGTTTTATCTCCATACTGTATGGTCATCCTGCAGTCTGCCTGGAGAGTAACCGAATCATGGAATACTCCCGAAAACCCATCGCTGTTAATCAACACCCGGATATCCCGCTCTTTATTTACTTCTTCCTTTACCGATACCTTCGTCACGGTATTTCCCACAATTTCCAAATCTCCCACTACCTCGGAAACCTCTTTTTCCAAAGGATTCTCACACTGAAATGTATACTCCCTGTCCCCTGCAATACACTGAATTTCTTTATCCTTTCCAGATAAAATATGAATGTCTGATATGGTAATCGGCGCACTTTCCTCTGGATACATATATACAATCTCTTCACCCTTGAAATAAATGTTCATCCCCTGGCTTTCATAATCCTTCGCCATGGCGCCGTATGTGTTTTTATTTCCAATACTGGTATACACCGTACCTGCGGAATCCTCCTGTTCTCCCTGGAACACATATGCCTTTTTCTTTTTGACGGTCTTGTCAAACCATGTTTTATTGATATACATGTATCCTTTTAACCACTGCTTGGCCGTAATTTTCTTGTCCGTGTTTTCTCCCGGCACAATCTCCATCTTTTTCAGGCATGCCTCATAAATATCTTTACTTTTTTCCCCCGTCTTTTTCTGTTTGACAATGTAAATACTCAGCTGCTTTAAGATTTCATCCATCTTCCCACAGGTAATGTAATCATAGACGCCATAATGCTCCTCCCTGTCTGCCATGCATTGAAGTCCCATATTTTCCACTGCCTTTATGTAAGGAATATACCATTTTCCCTCTTCTACGTCTGTATAGGAAAGCTTCATGTCCAACGCATCTGCGTCTTCTCTGGAATAACAAAGAGCACAAAGCATCTGTGCCACCTGTATTTTACTCATCTCGGTACGGGCAGTATCACTGTTTCCGGCAGTTGTCTCCAGGGTTTTCTCTCCCCGCAGACTGTATACCCCAATCATAGCCACTGCAACCGCACAAAAAATCAGAGCTGCAATTTTTCTTTTCATAAGCAAAACTCCATTCTTATTCTGCTTCATAACCTGTCCATTAGTTTACCCATTTTTAGTATATGCTGTCAAGCCATGAGAGTTGCCTGGAATTTATTTTAGTAAAAAAAGTAATATATTGTAATATATTCCATTATAATTTATAATAATGTATGGTTATTAAATAATTACATATACGAAAAGGAGAGAAAACATGACGTACATATCTGAATTTGTGGGAAGTTTGATTTTTTTGCTGGGCGGTTATGCCTACATGTGTAATATTTCCCTGAAGAAAACATTGGTAGGAACGCTAAACTACATTGAGTTGGCAGTTGCATGGAGCCTGGCGGTTGGATTTGGACTGGCAGTTGCAGTTATACTCGGCGGTCCAGCGTATCTGAATCCAGGCGTTGTATTCGGCAATATCATTATGGGCAATTTATCCGCACAGGAAGCATGCTTATATCTTTTGATGGAGTTTTTGGCAGCAGGCGCCGCAGTGATTATTTGTATCATCTTTTTCTGGGATTCCTTCAAGGCATCCAAAGACATGCCAAAACGTGGAATTTTCTCTGCATATCCTGTAGAAAAAAATGTAGTTTTAAACTTTATCCAGGAAGTATTCGCTACATTTATGTTTTTGTTTTTGGTTCTGGGAACCATTCATGCCGCTTCAGGAGATTCCGCTGCATTGCAGATTGGTGTAGTTGGCTTTGCGGCAGTTCTCATTTTATCCCTGACATTAAACAGTACGGGATTCAGCATGAATGCCATGCGTTCTGTATTTAGCAGTATCTGGTTCGCGCTTCTTCCGATTCCAAATAAAAATGGAGAGAAAGTGGACTGGAGCTACCAGCTTATTGTTAATTTGCTTGGCAGCAGTCTGGGCGGCATCTTAGCCGTGGTTGTTGTGGCAAACTTATTTAAATAAAACCTAAAAGAAAGTCATAACAGTCCTTTTCATTTCAGGCTGTTTGACTTTCTTTTAATTATCTTTTTATGTAGTTACCATCTATCCCAATGGATATGCTCTTTCGCCTCTATGTTCTTTTGCTTTACTACCGCCGCATCTTTTGCCGGTCTT